>JBBTGK010000178.1:0-12479 GCA_038060635.1 Cyanobacteriota bacterium
ATGGTGTAATTGGATACCAAGGAACTACTGTACAACCTGCAAAAAGAGAACCAATTGCAGCAGATGAATTTCCATCTATAAGAATTTTACCAGAGGTAGCATCCATTTTTTCTACATAGTAGTTATCTTGTTTTGCGAAGTTTTCTTTAAAATATTTAGCACCAATTTCATAAGCATTATAGTTAGCCTCTACAGCTTTTGCTTTTCCTTTAAAATTATCGCTAATTGCAACTTTTACTGTTTCTTCATCAAGATTAATAAGTTGAGATAAAAAACCAACATATAGCATATTAGTTAAAAGTTTTCTAAGTTTTATATCTGCAAAATTTTCTCTAGCCAATGTAGAAAAAGGAACTGCATAAGATACTATATCATCTCTAAAACTTGATTCTTGAACCTTAAGATCAGAGTTGTATATTACTACTCCACCAGTTTTTACTTTTGAAAAATCTTCATCGATCGTATCTTGATTCATAAGAATCATCATATCCGTATCATTTTTTCTAGCTGTATAGCTATGTTTATTTGCTCTAATTATAAACCATGTAGGTAAACCTGCAATGTTAGAAGGGAATATGTTCTTACCACCAACTGGTATCCCCATTCTGAAAAGAGTCTTTATTATTATGTTGTTCGCTGATTGACTTCCCGAACCATTAACTGTAGCAACTTGAATGCTCAAGTCATTTACAATTTTTTTTTCACTCATAAAATGTCCTTCTGGTCAAAAAAATTTAATTTATTTACACACTATATAGTTTATTTCAAAGTTTGTTTTATCCCAAGAAAAAATCAATTAAATTTACGAAAATACAAGAAACGAAAAACTAAGTTATATTAAGTGTACTAAAAACAACATTTTTTACAAAATTTTCTAGGGAAGAAAAATCATCTTTTGTAACATTAATATCTGTAAAATAAGGTAAATGATCTGACATAAAAATTTGACCATGTATCACTCTAATTAAGGATGTAGAAAGAGCTTTAGGATTTTTATATCTAGGATTAGCTTCTTTAATTGTGTTTATTATAATATTACAAACAGATTTATATGCCTCAAAAAGTCCTTCATCATAATTATCTTCAACTTGTTTTGATGAAAAAGCTTTAGAAGCTTCAGTTATTACTATTCTAGTTAAAGCTTCTTCATCAATCATTTCAGTTTCTGGATCGTCAAAGGAAGATAAACAAATAACATTAATAATTATTTCTAGTTTTCTTTTTGAATCTTTTTCATTAATTAATTCTTGCTCTAATTTTGAATTAACCCAGCTCCAATACCAAGAAACAAGGTATAGAAGTAATTTATGTTTATTTTCAAAATATCTATATATTGATGCTTCAGTTGAGTTTATATCTACAGCAAGTTTCTTAAAATTAAAATTATCAAAACCAATCTTATCAATTATTTTGATACTAGAATCTATAATTCTTTCTCCCAATTTAGTTGATTGGGGATCTTTTAAAAAAAGAGATTTATTTATTATCGCTTTTTCGCTTACAATCATATTAAAAATCTTTGTTATAAAAATAAAGGTTACGACTATTAAGATTATATTAAAAGTAAGAAATATTACTAGATTAAGTACACATTAATTCATACTTAACCTAAAGTAAAAATCTAGGTTAAATAAAAATATTTTTTAAATAATTAATAGTTGTTAGAACCATTACTTTGTCCATTATTTTGAGTATTATTTGATGGAGTTGCATAATTACTTGAACTATTAGATGTATTCCCTGAACTATAATAGTTAGGACGACTTACATCATATTGATGTTGCATAATAAATCCACTTTCACCAACAACTATTCCATTACCATTTGGTAGAATATCAATTCCATGAAAAGCTTTACCAACTGTATTTGCTTGATATTTAGTATCTATTTTTATTGATTTACCATCACATTCCAAAAAATTACCTGGTATATCACTAACTTCTTTTTGGAATAATTTCTTAGGTGGTGTATTTGAACCTAAAACCCAACCTTTACCACCAGATAACATACCTACATTTTTAAGAGGAACTTGTTCTAAATCAGGGGTGCTTTTATCAACAGTACCTTTTATCCAAATTTCTTTTATAGAGTCATAATAAAACATAAAACCTCTTTTACCTCTTATTGTTTCACCAATTGGAGAAGATTCTCCAACAGCCCAACCTTGACTACTGTTAATCATTTTGATAGATTTTATATCATAAGTTCCATCCCAAGGAGTTACTTTACTTAGAAGATTAGAGATTATTGTATCTTTATTAAATCTTGCTTTTGTCCATTTGTCTCCATTAAAATTATACATAGCAGGAGCACCTAAAAGCCTTGATTTACCACCAACCCAAACTTGATTTTGCCCAACGACACTAACTGTATTTAGTTCTTCTTTTATATCACCAGAAACATCTTGCCAAGAACCATTTGAATATTTTAAAACCATTCCTTTATTGTTAGAAGTTATGCCAACAGCCCAACCTTCAGTTTGACTAAGCATATCTATAGCTCTTATTGTTCCATCCGCTGTAAAATTAGATTTATCCCATTTACCACCAGAGTAATGTAAAATAACATTTCCTCCAACAGCCCAAGCATCCCCAGATTCTGCGGTTGCATCAATACCAGTAAAGTCAATAGAACTTGTAGAAAGCGAAGAACTTACAGATGAGCTTTCATCTATCCATCCTCCATTTATATAATGTAAAATTGTTCCGCCTTGACCAACAGCCCAGCCTTCATTATCATTTACAAGTTTTGTTGCATATAAATCTTTTGAAGTTGGCGATATAACTTGAGACCAAATATTCAAAGCACTTGTAACATTTACTTCTATTTGAGCAGCTACTCCATTTATGGAACCAGTTATTTTAGCTCTACCTTCTTTTAACGGTGTAAAAACACCTTTGTTATTTATTGTACCTATATCAGGATTAGAAATAGTCCAATTTACTGCATAATATCCTCTTAGAGATTGTTTTTTCTTTTGTTGATCTTCTAATAAAATATCAACCGAAAATTGTTTTATTTTACCAACAGATATTAAAACTTGTCCGTTATTTGCTTCATCAGCAGAGAGACCCGCCATTATCATAGAAATAGGGGTTGTTCCTGCGGGTAAACCAACTGATTGAGTATCAGATGGAGTATAGGTAGGTGGAACATAATCATTTCTACTTGGTATATAAGGAGTACTTGGAGAAGATTTAAAGCATGAAAAAGTAGATGAAACTACAATTAAACCTAAAATATACCTTCCAAAAACTTTCGATTTCATATAAAAATCCTTTATGTTTAAAACTCAACTTGCAAATAATATTATAGTACAAAATATATATAACTTGTTTATTTAAAAGAAAAAATTAGAAAAAGTTTAAATTAAGTCCATATATAAATTTAATTTTATAAAATTAAATAATTTCTCATAACTCATTATTTAAAAAAAGAGTGCTTGAGGAAAGTTTGATATTAAGCAATAAAAAAACCGCTCTTTCGAACGGTTTTTTCATAAAAGATTTTTAGTGTTTAGCTTCTTCTTTAGTTTTTTCAGAACCTTCTTTTTCTTTTCCAGATTCCTTAGCTTTTTTGTTTAATTCATTTGCTCTACCAAGTTCTCTTTCTGTTTCAAAGATTTTTGTTCTTTCTTTTATTTCGCTTTCTTCACCTATTATGTCAATAGTAGTAGGTTCTTTTTGCTTACTCTTTTTAACATTAACAACAGCATTGGTAAGTACAATATCTATTCTTCTGTTTCTTGCTCTATTTTCTAGTGTTGTATTAGCAACTAAAGGTCTTGTATCACCATAACCAACAGCAGATAAATGCTTTGCAGGAACACCATTTTTTACAAAAAATTCAACTACTTCGGTTGCTCTTAATGAAGCTAAAGCCCAATTTGAAGTTATTGGTGGCTTATAATATGGAGAATTATCTGTATGTCCTTCTATTTGAGCAGTAGCATTTGTTTCTATGATAAAAGATGATACTTCTTTTAATGTTGCCTTAACTCTATCATTAATAACAGTAGAGCCTGGTTGAAAAAAGTAAGAATCTACTAAACTAATAATTGTTCCTCTTTCATCAGCCGAAACAGTAACACCTGCTTCTAATCCTAAAGCTCTTATTGCTTCTTCTATAGCTTCAGAAACAGCAGTAGTTTTAGTTGATCTTCTAGGATCTGATAATAAAGCACTTCCAACTTGACTAGACTCTACAGCTGTTTTATAAAAAGCCTTTTTTAATGAATCTGATAAGGTTAAAAGTTTATCTTGTTCTACATTTGACATCGCATAGAGAACTAAGAAAAATATCATAAGGTTTGTAATTAAATCTGCGTAACTTATAAGCCATCTTAGGGGGTTAGGACCGCCATCACCACCACCACCGCCACCACCTGACATAGGGTTTCTATCCTTTCTTAACTAAAAATAATACTAAAAAAACACAGGGTGTGTCAGCTTTTATTGCAAACACACCCCACATAAAAAATCTATTTATTCATCATCATCTGCAACGGTAGCTTTTCTTTTACCTTTTGCTTTTTTCTTAGCACCTTTTCTTTTCATACCTTTAGGAAGTTTCTTAGCAGTTTTACTCTTCATAAACTCATTAGCAAAATCTTTCATTATTACTTTATCTTCTGCTTCGTTAATAAGTTCTCCAAGCATCATCTTAGCATCATCTTGACCAAGATCTTTTGTTTCTTGACTCTTCTTAATTTCTGCAAGGAATGCCATAGCTTTTTCTTGATCGATTGCGTTCATATAAGAAGCTATTTCAATGTATTTATCATTTTTCTTCTTGCTTCCGCCTTTACCGCCTTCAATTCTAGCTCTCATACCTTCACTAACACAAGCTTTTAATCTTTGTCCTACTAAGAAAGAACTTTCACCAGCTTGAACTGCAAGGAGACCTTCAAGAATCATTTCTTTCATTAAAACTTCTCTGTCATTTTTTATATCAAGACTTTTTGCAACAGGAACATATCCTAAGTTAGCTACAGCAACACCATAAAGAGTAGCAATAAGAGCAACTGCGATAGAAGTTCCTAATTTAGAAGTATCTTCAAGATTTCCTAAAACCAAAACTAAAGCTAAGAGAGTACCAATCATACCCATTGTAGGTCCAATACCAGCAGATTCATTAAAGATACCAATTTTTTGTTTATGTCTTTTATTCATCTTATCTATTTCCATGTGCATTATATCTTTTATTGCATGTGAATCTATACCAGATATAACCATCTTTATTCCTCTACGCATATACTCATCGTAAGCAGAAGGTATTTCAGAAGTCAAGGAAGGAATACCAGCACTTTTTACTTTGTCTGCCATTCTTTGAAAAGACTCAACAATATCACCTTCTTTATAAGGTAAAGGAAGAACACATTGAAGGACGTAAATAGGTATCATTAGTATATCAACAATTGAATACATACCCATTGAAGCAAACAAAGTTCCAACTATAACTATTATGAATGCGGATATATCCCAATAAGTCATAATATTGAAATGTGCACCCTCTGCGATGTACACTCCACCTATGAGTGAGAGAAACCCACCAATTATTCCGATAATAAGCGACATATTTTTAGTACCGAGAAAAAATAACACTAAAAATTGATTTGAAATCAACTTAAATCTAATGGTATTACAATTTGTAATCTTTTGTCAACTATAAAGATCACCAAAAATTAAAAATATTAAAAATATATTCTAAAATATTTTTTTTATATTAATAAAATAAGTATCATTAAATTAGATATTTATTGAAGATATAGTAAATTCTGTAAATTAAAAAAAATATATATTCAAATAATACTTATATATATTGACTCAATAAATTTTATGTTTAATTTTATATAAGCAAGATATTTTCATAAATAACTATAAGTAGTAATGTTTATAAAAGAATTTTTTGAGGATATTTTATGTCTGGTGGTATAAACGGTTTTAGTGGTGGAAATACACCTATTGATAAAAGTGAATTTAAGAAATTAGAAACTAAAATAACAAATAATGGAATTTTATCACCTTTAGAGAAAAAAGAAGTTTTTGAAGTTGGTTTAAATGTAAAAGATAAAGCTAAATTACAAGAATTAAAACAAGGTGTATCTCCTGAATATCCTGAAATAGCAAAATTACTTGATGATGGTTTTGATGCAAGTCAAGGAAAAAATGATATATCAAAATTAACTGAAAATATAAGCCAAGGTGCTATTGAGAAAAATTTAAGAAAAGAAGCTGTTAGCCAAGAAAATCCTTTAAGAAGATTTTCTGCTTCTGCAAGTGAATCATTAGAGTCTGCTGGTAAATTTACAAAAAATGTTCCTTTTTTAAGTAATATTATGAAAGGTGCTGAAAAAGCTTTTGATGATATGAGTCTTCCTGATGATAAAGAAAAAGATATAAAATTAGATTCTATGATAGGAGCTAAAGCTGGTGGATTAGAAGCAGCTAATTTTTCTACCTTAAAAAAAATTAATGTTTCATCAAATACTTATGAGAAAAAAGAAGCAGCTAGAGCTAATTGTGTAATAGATTCTTTACATGAAATAGGCTTTAAAGATACCAAAAAAACAGGAGTTATTAATGTAAAACCTGAGCTTTTAGAAGAAATGACAGGTAAGCCATGGACAGCAATAGATGTTGCATCTAGTAAAAAAGATTCACTTAATAAAATTCTAGACGGAAAAGATAGTAAAGCTCTTGTAACAGATGGTGGACACGCTTATGTTTTAAAATCTATAGATCAAAAAACTGGTAATCTCAATGTATATGATGCTTCTGCAAAAAAAGACAAAGTTTTAAATAAAGATAACACACATGTTTCAGTTTTTGTTCAAGGGAAAGTAAATAATTTAGATGGCGTTAAGTTTGGAAAAGCAATAGATGACAAAGACGTTCAACTTTTTGGAGGAGTTAATAAATTAAAAAATATGAACTCTGTTGATAAAACTGAAGGTAAAAATAACGAATCTTGGGAATTAAGAAAAATGTTTACTATGATGGGAGATCCAAATAAATCTGCTGATGTTCAAAAAATAAGAAATGCAGTAGTTAGTGGTGATGATTCTTCATTAAAATCAGTTCTTGATTCAAACAAAATAAACATAAGTGATAGAGAAAGAAAAGCTATGATTTCTGTTCTTAAAGCTAAAATTCCAGATTCTAATGGTTCTGTAACTACAATGGCAGATAAGTTTTTGAAATTAAGTAAAGGAATGGGTAATGCTGAATTTACTGATAAACAAAATAATTATTTAAAAGCTGTTCAATATTCAAATGTTGATCTTAATAAGTATTTTTCTAGCTCAGAAAATGAAGTTGAAAGAGCAAAAAATATGTCTGTAGTAATGAAAAATATAGAAGAAGATGGAGAAGGTTGTTAAAACTTAGTTTCTAAAATATTACTAGAAAAGATCTCTGAAAAGGGATCTTTTTTCATGATAAAATAATTTAATTAAGGATTGAGAATTAATTGTTTTTTGGTTGTAGTATAGACATTGCAGTGCAACGTCTATACATGCAGGGATTTGATTCATCAAATCCTTTATATTTTGAGTTAAGAATTCCATTTTTAAAGGAGATTTTATGCGTTTAGATAAATGGTTAAAAGTAAGTAGAATAATTAAAAGAAGAACTATTGCCAATGAAGTTTGCGATAAAGAAAAAATAATTATTAATGGTAAAATTGCCAAAGCTTCATCAGAAGTAAAAATTAATGATATTGTAGAAATTAATATGGGAAACAGAAAAACTGTTTTTGAGATATTAAGTGTTCCAACTATAGGTAATGTAACTGTTCAGGAAGCAAAAGAAATGTATAAAATGATTAGTTCAGAAAAAGAAGAAGAAATATAATTATCAACCAAAAATTGTGTCTAAAAAGTGTATTTTTTTATAAAATTACAAGGTTAAAAGCCAATGTTTATGTAGGGACGTTTTATGAAACGTCCTCTTTTTAGAATAAAAATTAATTTCTATTCATCATCTTCATCATCAAGATCATCAAAAATACCAAGTTCCATTTTTACTTCATCTGTAGCCATAGTTTTTGGATCCCAATTTGGAATCCATACTAAATTAACATCCGTTTTTTCTATTTCAGGAAATTTCTCTTTCACTGTTTTAGGAATTTCTGCAATAATTTGAGGGCCATAAGGACACATAGGGCTAGTAAGAGTTAGATCTACTTTTACATTTTTTTCTTCTAAAATTTCTATTCCATAAATCAAACCTAAATCAACTATATTAAGATGAATTTCTGGGTCAACAATTGTTCTTAAAGCTTGTTTAACTTGTTCTAATGTAGGCATTTCTTTTAATTTCCTTTTTTTATATATTTATTATGAGTTACTATCTGAATATTTCTCGGCATAATTTTTAATGTACTTGACCATAGAAGATAAACCATTTGCACGAGATGGTGAAAGATGTCCTTTTAGACCTAATTTTTCAAAAATAAAAAGTTCACTTTCTAAAATATCTTTTGGTTTTTGTTCTGAAAAAATTCTTAAAAGAATACAGACTAAACCTTTTACAATAAAGGCATCACTATCTGCCAAAAATTCAATTGTATCATAAGCTGGATTATATTCAGCTACTAACCAAACTTGAGATTGGCAACCTTTTACAATATTTTCAGGTATTTTGAATCTGTTATCAAAATCAGGTAAATCATAACCTAATTCTATAATATATGAATATTTTTCTTCCCAATCTAAAAAATCTTCAAATTCTTCTAATATTTCGCTTTGTATTTCTTCTATACTATTTTTCATTTATCTAATTAAAACCTATTATATATAATTATTCTATTGTAATTGTTTTTTGAAAATTCTCATTATTTTTTTCAAAGATTCAATAAAGTAATCAATTTCTTCTTTTGTATTATAAAAATATAAACTAGCTCTTATACTCGCACTAATACCTAACTTTGTATGTAATGGCATAGTGCAATGATGACCAACTCTTACTGCAATTCCACATTCATCTAATAAAGTTCCAATATCATGAGGGTGAACTTTTCCAACATTAAAAGCAATAGCAGAGCCTCTTTTTTCTAAATCTAAAGAACCATATATTTTTATATGTTCTAAAGATGATAATTTATCTAAAAAATATCCAACTAACTCTTTTTCATAATTTTTTATATTATTCATTCCTATTTTACTAAGATAATCAACAGCTTGTCCCAAAGCTATAACTTCTGCTATTTTAGGAGTTCCTGCTTCAAATCTTTGAGGAGGCATTTCCCAATAAGAATCTTCTATAGAAACACTTGTAATCATTCCTCCACCAAATAAAAAAGGTTTCATTGTTTCCAAAATTTCATATTTACCATATAAAACACCAATTCCTGTTGGACCACACATTTTATGACCAGTAAAAGCCATAAAATCACAATCTAAATCAATTACATCAATTGGCATTTGTGGAACAGATTGTGAGGCATCTACAATAACTTTTGCCTTATATTTATGAGCTAATTCACATATTTCTTTTATTGGAGTTATTGTACCTAAAGTATTAGACATCATTGTTATTGCAACTAATTTTGTTTTTTCAGACAATAAAGATTTAAAATTATCCATATCTAATTCATAAGTATCTGTAATATTAGCTATTTTCAAAACAGCTTTTTTTTCTTTAGCTAATTGTTGCCAAGGTATAAAATTTGAATGATGTTCCATAATACTAATGATTATTTCATCACCTTCTTTTATATTATCGCTCCCCCAAGAATAAGAAACTAAATTTATTGCATCTGTAGCATTTGATGTAAAAATAATCTCTTTAGATGTTTTTGCATTGATAAACTTAGCTATTTTTTCTCTTGCTTCTTCATAAGCAACAGATGATTCTTGACCTAATGTATGACCAACTCTATGAACATTAGAATTGTATTCTTCAAAAAACTTTCTAAAAGTATCAATAACAATTTTAGGTTTTTGAGAAGTAGCTCCATTATCAAAATAAACAAGAGGTTTTCCATTTATTTTTCTATCTAAAATAGGAAAATCTTTTCTTATTTCATTTATATTAATTGTTTCTTTTTTTATTGTTTCTAACATATTTTTATCCATATAATTAAAGATTTTTTGAATATAACAGATTTAATCCTAATATTATTAATCTAAAATTATTTTTATATTTCCTTCTTGAATTTCAACACTATAAGTAGTTAAATTAGAAAAAGCTGGAGCTGAAAGAAAATTACCATTAGTTATATCAAACTTTGCACCATGTCTTGGGCATTGTATAATATTTTCACAAATTTCACCTTGATCTAAGGGTGCATTATCGTGGCTACAAGCATCTTTAAAAGCATAAAAACTATCTTTATACTTACAAACAGCGATTCTACTTCTACCAAATCTTTTTACAAGAACTTTAGAATCTTCAATTTCTTCTATTTTACCAAAAATTATTTCTGACATATTCAATTCTCACTAAATTGTTTTTTATAAAAATCTATTATATATTGAAAAACACCCAATACTTTTTCTAATTCATTGAAATAATAAGTTTTTTTGTCTATATAAATAGTATTATTCTCTAATTTTAAAAATTTCCATTCATCTACAGTTGTAACACAACCATATATAATATTTAACTTTGTATCATTTTTTTGATTAAAAAAGTTTATTCCTACCATTTGTGCAGAACATTGTGCTATTCCTTTATCTATATTATCCATTTTTGCTTCTACTACAGATATTATTGGTAAATTAAAATCATAAGAATCTTCATTTTTAGTAATTAAAAAATCACATTCTCCATAAAGTCCAGCTTTTTTATCAACATCTAAATTTTCACCAGAATATATTTTAAAAAAATAATTATTTATTATTGAAAGTTCTAAAAGAATTGGAGATAAAACAAGTTCAGATTTTGCTTTTTCAGTTCTTAATGGCATTTTTAGATTTCTATCTAAAAGAGAAGTAAGAAAATCTGATTTTTCTATTGATTTTATATCTTTAAAAAGCTCTAATTGCTTACTATTAACATTAAATTTTTCTTTCAAATCTTTTAATGTAAATTTACTATATGCCATATATATTTAAACTCCAAATTTCTTTTTTTAACAATCTATTATATATTGAAAAATACCTAATACTTTTTCTAATTCGGTAAAATAGTAAGTATTTTTGTCTGTATAACATTATTGTAACTTTATTAATAAAAAAATTAAGATCTATTTGCCAAAGTATTCAAAATATAATCTCTTACTTTTGTGCCCAATGTTTCTATTTCTAAATCATCATTATTTTCATCATTTTCATCAAAAACTTCATCTTGAAATTCATTAACAATATTTTGTATATGGCCTTCAATAACTAAATTTTGAGATTCATCTTTAGAAAAACCTCTACTCATTAGATAAAAAAGTTCTTCAAAATTAACAGGACCTAATGATACTCCATGAGAGCATTTAACATCATTTGCTAAAATTTCAAGATTTGGAATAGCTTCAGCTTTTGCTTTTCTACTAAGTAAAAGATTTCTTATAAGTTGATGAGCACTAGTTTTTTGTGCAGTTTTTTCAATTTCTACAAAACCATTATGTGCAGATTCTGCTTTTCCTTTCATCATAACTTCAAAATGTAAATTACTTGTAGTATCAGGTACAGGGTGATATTGAAGTGTTTCATGTTGAAAAACTTGTTCATTATCTCCAACAACTAAGCCTAATATTTTTGCATTTGAACCAGCATCTTCCATGTAAGTTTTTATATTTTCATAACTAAATTGAGAACCCAAAGAAACTGATAAAAGTTTAAGTTGAGCATCTTTTTCTAAAAACGCTTTTTGTAATGAAAAATTAAAAGCATTATAATCATAATTTTGAAGATGTAAATAAACTACATTTGCACTATTTTTTACATGAATTTCATTTATTCCACTTACTAAAAAGAAATCTTCTGTTTTGTTAGAAACAAATTCATCAATTACAGTTAAAGTACTTCTTTCTTCTACAATTACTAAAGTTTTATAATAACTTTGAGTATTTCCTAAACCAACATTTTTTAAAAGTTGAATAGGAACTGAAACATCTGTATCTTTAGGAACATATAATAAAACTCCATCTGTCCACATAGCTTCAGCAAGAGCAGTAAATCTTGAATCTTTCGCAGTAAGATTAGATTTTAATAAATAAGGTTTTACTAATGCTTCATTTTCTACTAATGCAGATTTTAATGATTTTAAAATAACTCCTTTTTTAGCTAAATCTTCACTTAAAATAGTTTTTCCATTTAAAGAAAAACTTCCTGAAAGATCTCCCCAATAATTAGAATTTAAATCTTTTTTTTCTGAAAAACCAGAAGTAAAAGGTCTATTTTCAATTTCAAGACTTTCTATAACATCCTTAAATTTTTCTTTTCTTAAAGGATCATTAGATTGTGCTAAAAATATGCTCCAAGCATTACTTTTATGTTCTTTTAACCACTCTGGGGTATTTTTAAGAACTAATTCAAGTGTTTT
>JBBTGK010000179.1:0-5911 GCA_038060635.1 Cyanobacteriota bacterium
AGGTTAGGTGTGCTTCAAGAATCCTCGGTGGCTCTGCCCCGAGTGAGCGTCAAAAGGAAATTTAAATGATACAAAAAACATTTTTAGAAAATATAACTAAAGAAATTATTAAAGATAATTTTATAATTGGTCTTGCTGTCTGTGGTTCTTGGATAACAAATGAAATAGATGAATATTCAGATTTAGATTTAATTTTAGTAAGCAGTCAAAAAATAGCACCTGATTTTGATAAAATGATTGCTTATGCTGAAAAATTTGGAAATTTATTAAATGCTTTTACTGGTGAACATGTAGGAGAAAAAAGGGTTTTAATTTGTCTATATAATGAACCTTTATTACATGTTGATATTAAGTTTTTAACAACTGATGAATATTTTGAAAGAGTTGAAAATCCAGTTATTATTTGGGAAAGAGATAAAATATTAACTACTATTCAAGAAAATTCAAAATTTAAATTCCCTTATCCAAATTATCAATGGATAGAAGACAGGTTTTGGACTTGGATACATTATGCATCTCTAAAAATAGGTCGTGGTGAGTTATTTGAGGCTCTTGATTTTACTTCATTTTTAAGAACAAATGTAATTTCTTCTCTAATGCAAATAAAAAATAATAAATTACCAAGAGGATTAAGAAAAGTTGAAAAATTATTACCTAAA
Source organism: Cyanobacteriota bacterium (assembly GCA_038060635.1). Taxonomy (GTDB): domain Bacteria; phylum Cyanobacteriota; class Sericytochromatia; order UBA7694; family JACMQJ01; genus JBBTGK01. The sequence goes on from JBBTGK010000179.1 coordinate 660, forward strand.
AATGATATTGATCTTTTAAAAGAAACTATTGCAACTTATGATAAAAATTCAATAATAAAAAGCATAGAAAATTTAATTGAAATTTATAGAGACTTAAGAAAAAAATTATTTAAAGATGATATAGAATTAAAATTAGAAACTGAAAAAAATGTTATGCAATATTTTGAAAAAATAAAAGCAAGTCAGTAAAAAGAGTAATTAAAAGATGAAAAAAGCAGTAATAGTAACATTTGATAAATTTACAGATATTGACATATTTTTAGCATGGGATTTACTTAATAGAGTTAAATTTCGTGACAAAGAATTTCAAGTAAAAATTGTTGGAACAGAAAAAATACATAAATCTGTTTGTTGTATTGAATTAGCAACTCATGGATTTATAGAAGAATGTAATGATGCAGATCTTGTATTTTTTGGAAGTGGTCCTGGAACAAGAAATGTAATTAAAGATAAATCTTATCTTGAGCGTTTTAACCTTGATCCAAATAGACAAATTATTTGTTCAATGTGTTCAGGTGCTTTAATTCTTGCTGCTCTTGGATATTTAAAAGGGCTTTCTGCAACAACTTATCCAACAGCATTTGATGAATTAAAAAATTATGGAGTTGAAGTTATTAAAGATAAGCATTTGATAACACATGGAAATATAGCTACAGCCGCAGGGTGTTTGGCAGCAGTTGATTTAGTTGGTTGGGCAATTGAAAAGCTTTATGACAATCAAGTAAAAAAAGATGTTATTGCCTCTGTATTACCATTAGGACAAGGTCTAGCATGTATTTATTAATTGATAAAAAGGCTAAAAAATATCAAAAATAAATTAGAATAAAAAGTTAAATAAAATAATGATTGAAAAGAAAAATATATTTGTAATTATTGGAAGTGCTAGTGAAAATTCTGCCAACCTAAAACTTGTTAAAGTAATTGAAAAATTGACTGGAAATGAATTTAATTTAACTATTTATAATGATTTGAAAACACTTCCTCATTTTGATCCAGAACAATCGACTGAAAACACACCAGAAATAATTTTAGAATTTAGAAAAAAAATTGAAAAAGCTGATGGAATAATTATTTGTACTCCAGAATATATTTTTAGTATTCCAAGTGGTTTAAAAAATGCAATTGAATGGTGTATTTCAACAACTATTTTTTCAGAAAAACCAATTGGTCTTATAACAGCGTCTGCCAGTGGATTAAAAGGACATGATGAATTGCAATTAATAATGAAAACTGCAATGGCAAAATTTACCGAAAAAACAACATTATTAATTCAAGGTGTTAAAGGAAAATTTGATGATAAAAATAATTTAAAAGATGCAGAAACAATAGAGAAGTTAATTAGTTTTATATATGCCTTTAAATCTATAATTATTTAATGACTTTAATAAATTAAAATAGTAAAATATAAAGAGTTAAACATATCTAATGATAAAGGGAGCAATTTTAAGTGTCAGAAGAAAAGAAATATACAATTCAAGAAGCAAACCAATTTTTTGCTATTGAGCATAATAATAATATTTGGTCACTTTTAAGTAAAAAAGAAAAAACAGAAGATGATAATAATGAAATAATAAATCTGGCTCATTCTTCTTTATTACATTGGAGTAAAAGCCCAAAATGTAAAATTGTAAATTTACAAAGAGGCGAATATATGATTTCAATTGCTTATACTAATGCAAATAGAGCCGAATCAGCATTGTATCATGCAAAAAAATGTATGAAAATAACTGAAGAAAATAGAGAAGAAATGGAAGATTTTGATATAGCTTATGCTTTTTTAGGAATGGCAAAAGCATTAAATTTATCAGAAAATGAAATAATATCTAGGAAAGAAGAAGCGGATAAATATTTAGAAGAAGCCAAAAAATTAGGTGAAAAAATAAAAGATGAAGAAGATAAAAATATATTTATGGGTGATTTAGAAGAAGGCTAATTTTATATTTTAAATTAAATATCATTTATAATTCAAACTACTATGATATATTATTTCATAGATTTGGTATAAAATATTCTTTTTTAAACATCCCCAATTTTTACAGGTTATTATATTTTATAAAAGTTTAATGCCCTTGTTTTGTGAATAAAAAAAAATATGTCATAATTGATTCAATTCTGTTTAGATAATAATATTAATAAATCTATTGCAGAGTTTTAAGTATTAAAAGCTCAATTTTTGAAAGTATAATAATGTTAAAAAATAATTTAAAAAAAATATCTATAGTATCTTTAACCCTTGCCACTTTTTTAAGTGTTCTTACCTCTTGTAATGAAAAAACCACCAATAAAAATAAACTAGAGCTTTGGACTATGCAATTAAAACCAACTTTTAATGATTATATGAATAAAGTAATTGCTGATTATAAAAAAGAAAATCCTGAAGCTGAAATTGAATGGGTTGATCTACCTTCTAAAGAAATAGAACAAAAAACACTTACAAGTATTGCTGGCGGTAAATCACCTGATATTGTTAATTTAAATCCTAATTTTTCTTCAAAACTTGCTGAAGAAGGTGCGTTAGAAGATTTAGAACCAATTGTAAAAGAAAATGTAAAAAAAACATATTTACCTAATATTTGGAAATCATCTTCAATTTCAAATAAAACTTATGGTTTTCCTTGGTATTTATCAACCGCTTTAACTATTTATAATAAAGAACTTTTTACAAAAGCTGGTTTTGATAAAGCTCCAAGCACTTTTGAAGATATAGAAAAAATGGGTTTGGCAGTAAAAGAAAAAACTGGTAAATATATTTTTATGCCAAATTTTGGAGATTCTGGTAAATTTTTAGAATATATGGTTCAAGATGGAATTGAATTATTATCAGAAGATAAAACTAAAGCAGTTTTTGCTACAGAAAAAGCAGAGAAATTTTTAAATTTTTGGATTGATTTATCAAAAAAAGGTATTATTCCTAAGGATTGTATAACACAAGGTCATAGAGAAGCTGTAGATAAATTTCAAGCAGGAGAAACAGCTTTTTTAGTTTCAGGCCCTCAATTTTTAAATATGATAAAACAAAATGCCCCTCAATTATATGATAAAGTAGGTATTTCTTCTCAATTAACAGGTAATTCAAAAAAAGTTGGTGTTGGGGTAATGAATTTGGTTATACCTAAAGCTTCTAAAAATAAAGAAAATGCTGTGAAATTAGCACAATTTATAACAAATGATAAAAACCAATTAGAATTTTGTAAATTAGTTACTATTTTGCCTTCTGTTTCTAATTCTTTAAGTGATCCTTATTTTACCAAATTATCAGAAAAACCAACTTTAGAAGAAAATGCTAGAAAAACAAGTTCAGAACAATTAAAAAATGCTACTGTTTTATTACCATCAATTAATAAATGGTCAGAACTTGTAAAAATATTTGATCTTAATTTTCAACAAGCATTTTTAGGTCAACAAAAACCTAAAGAAGCTCTTCAAAAAGCACAAGACGAATGGAATAAGCTTTTATCAGAAAAAAAGATTTAAATTAGAAATATAAAAAAAGGAATGCTTTTAAAGGCGTTCCTTACAAGCATTCCTTACAATATTCTAACTTTTTTGTACCGATTTCCAAAAATCATTTTTCTCTTTATGATATTTCTCTGTATCTTCATCTAAAATATCTTTTTTTAATTCATCCTTCTTTTGATAATATTGATTTAGTTCTTTTTCATTATCATGCTTTTCAACTTCTTCTTTTTCTAATTCTTTATTATCTTTTTCTTTGCTTTTAACTGATTTAGTATCTTTTTTATCATCATCTTTATCTTCTTTTTTATAATCATTTGATTTTACTTTTGAATCAGATTCAGATTCATTACATTCATAACTAGACATTAGGATAGCATAAAGCTTTGAATTAATATCATCATTAGAAACACATCTAGGTAAATCTGTTTTTGAAACCAATTCATTTAATTTATCCAAATCAGTATTTTCTTCTTTAAATTCATCTTCAAAATCATCTTCTTTTTCTTCTTCGCAAGATTCATTTTCACCTAAAATCCTTACTTTTCTTTTTGCTGTATCGGTACATGGATAACCACCACCTATTTTTACATAAATATCATATTCACCAGCATCAAGCTTAGAAAGATCTAAATAATTTGTTCCATCAGCCATTTCTCCAGTTTGAACAGAACTCCAAAAAAGAAGTTCTGGTGATAATTTGCCATCTTCTGTACTCATTGCTTCTGCATGAAGGGCTACACTTTCACCTTTTTTCATAACAAGAGTCTTTTTAACATCAAGACCCTCTATTTTTTTAAAGTTAGTATTTAATTCAGGTTCTATTTTTCTAAAACCATATTTTTCAGCTAATTTATCTAAAAATAAAATACTATTTCCAGATTCTGCCATTGAATCTATAACATTTGATGTTTCATAACCAGCATTTTTTAATGCTACTAAAAAAGCGTTTATTTGAGCTACATTTTTTCTTCCTGCTTCTCCTTTTTCTTTCATATTTTCAAGAATTTTTAATGATTGTTCTAAATCTGCATTATGAGAAAATAAAGTTTGCAAACCAAATAATAGAGGTTCTATATTATCTGAATATTTCGTTGATATTTTATCTGTAAATCTAAATAATTCTTTTAGGTCATAATTTTTATTAATTGAATCATCTGTTACTTCAATAAACCTTCTTAAATCATCATAATCACCTTTTTTTAATATTTTTGAAACAACAGAAACATAATTACTAATATCTTCTCCTGTATTAGCTATTTTTTTTGCTTGCTCAATAAAAGAATTTAAATCTCCACCTATATATTTCATACTATTTTCAAGATTTAGATAAATATCATCTGAATTAGTTCTTGTGTATATTAAATCATCTCCATTTGAAACTAATGACGATAAAAGATCAGATATACTATCTGAAGAAGCTCCTGATGAAATTAATTTATTTATTATTTCGGTTATTTTATCTTCACTATTATTCTCTAAGTTATTATTCAATAAAGAAAAAAGTCCATCTAAAGAAGATTTATCTGAAGAAGTAGAAATACTTTGATTATTATTTATTTCAGGTTCAATATTTTTTGGTCTTTTATTTAATGACGAGTTAAAGCTAGTTTGTGCAACTTGCTGGTTAACTAAACTTTGAAAGTATTGTTTAAAAGAATCTACTTGTTTATCCAATTTAATTACCTCAAAAAGCTTTATGATTTAGTCTAATTATATATGTTATTTATTCTATTATCAAATTTTTTATATCGAGATGTGTGCATTAAATTTTTATAGATAAGCTAATTTTCAAT
>JBBTGK010000180.1:0-9464 GCA_038060635.1 Cyanobacteriota bacterium
AGATATTTTTTATGATAAAGATAGTAAGGAATGGGCTTTTAATGTAGCTCATGAAGATGATGGAAAAGATAAATTAGAAGATTTTTTAAAAACATGGAAAAATTTACCTAATACAGGAATAAACCTAAAAATAAAAGGTAAGAATTTTATGATGTTTTATAAGTTTGCCTATAGCAAAATTGACGGAAAATTTGGATTTTGCCACAGTACCGCAATAAGTAAAGATTCTAATGGTAATGTGATTTGGGAGGCTATTATTCATATCCCAGATATAAAAGATTTTAATAGTAAAACAAAACATACTATTTCATACTCAACTCCTTTTGGAACTGCTATTAGGAGTTTTTAAATGAAAAAAATACTATTTATTTTTATTTTTATAATTAATTCATCTTGCATAAATAATCAACAAAAAATTTTTGAATTAAATAAAATTTATAATTTAGCTGAAAATAATTTTTTATATTTTAATAATAAAAATTATAAGGTAAATTCATATTTTCATATTCCATATTGCCCTTACCCAGAAGGGTTTTTACCATACATTTTTAAGAATAAATGTTATTTTGATTCTAAATATAATAATAATATTCTAATAAAAATAGAAAATATTAATGGAGAAGATATTAAGGAATTAATTGATAATTTTAAGGTTAGTAGTATTTTTATATTAAGCAAAGAAAATAACTATTATTTTGAAACTAGTGATGTAATAAAATCCACATCTTATGATAAAAGAGTATACCTTATAAGTTACATTTATGATAATGATATAAAATATACACCATCAAAAAATGATTATTTAATACTTAAATTAATTTCAAATCAAAAAGAATTTTATATTAAAAGTGATTTAACTATAAAAAGGAGTTAAAAAATGAAAAAAGTTACTTATATATGTTTTAGTGTTTTTACAACACTATTATCTGCTTGTATTTTTCCAAGAGTATTTAAATATGAATAAAATTAAAAAAATTCATTTAAAAATAAGTTTAATTTTAGTTATTTTATTAAATATTTGTTCTTGTTTTGTATGGAATAAATCAGATCCTAACTTTGAAGATATTGGTATAAATTTAGATACAATAGATAAAAATGAAATAAACCAATTAATTAATGCACCTAGTGAAATTACTTTTGATAATAAAATTTATATTTTATCTTCTGGAGTATCTAAAACAAATCATTATCCACTAAGAGAGTTTTTTTATATAAATGTTTATCCTATTTATTCATCTTCTACAAAGGATTCTTTTTTTAATAATTTTAGTATTTTAGTATTTTATATGATAAATAAAAATAAAAAATTTTATTTTTCAAGTAAAAATATTGATAAATTCAATAAATTTATAGATGATATAGGACATTCAGTAGAAATTTTACAAAATAATTATATAGAAAAAATAAATGGTTATAAAGAAGATAAAAATGATATTTTTATAATTAAATTAAAAGATAATAATAATAATATATATTTTTTAAGAAGTAAAACAGAAAATGAAGAATCAGAGTTAAGAATAAAATTAGAAAACTTTTATAAAAAAAAGGAGCTATAAAATGAAAAAGCATATTTATATAGGATTCAGTATTTTTACAACATTATTATCAGCATGTATTTTTCCAACTGCAATTAGTCCAATAGGTAAAAATATATCTGAAAATATTCTTAAAAAGGATTCTGAAGAAAAAAGAAGAATTGAGTTTTTACAAAAAATGAGAGAAAAGAAATTAGGTGAAGTTGATGATATAAATATTACTTTAAATCAGAGTTTATTAAATGATAAAAAAGATGAAAATAAATCATTTAAAGTTCTATCAAGCAAAGTAACAACAAGAAAAAAGAACATAATAGGTAATCATATTACAAATCAAACTCATATAAATTTAAAAGATAAAAATATTTTTGACCCAAATGATCCAAAAAGTTTATTAGCATTTTCTCCAAGTGATGGTGATATAAGCATTCCTGAACTTAATATGAAAATATCAGAAACAAAAATAAATGGAACAGGAAGTATATATTTTGAAGCTGGTAAAGTTGTTTTAAGTTTTTCAAAACCTGAAGGATTGGAACTTTTTAAAAATAAATATAATGCAAAAGTTATAAGGCAAGTAGATAATTTTTATGAGTTTGAAATAGACTTGTCAAAAAGCCCTATTGCAAATATGGAAGAAGTTTTAAGAAAATATAGTTTAGGAATACCTTTTAATATAGAATCAATAGAATTTTCGTCTGTTGAATCAATGCAAACATTTATAGCTATAATTGATTTTTTATCAAATAATTATGATGTAATATCATCTATAGAGCTAAATATGCTTACTTTACCAAGAGCTAAAAAAGAATTTCCTATAAGCAAGAATTATTCTTTGAATAATTATATTTTTAATAATGATAAAGACCAATTTGGTGATAAGAAACCATCTATTAATAATCTTCCAGCAAAATATTTACCAACCTCAACAAGACCATCAACACCTGGAAATATACTAAACAGTTGGTGGTTAGCAACAACTCATGTAGAAACAGCTCATAAATTAGCAACAGGTAAAAATGTTATTTCTTCAGTAATTGATCCTGGGGCATTTATAACAAATCATCAGTTTATGCAAGATAAACCGATTGGCGGGAAAAGTAGATTTATTTTGGGTGAAACTAAGTCTGCTTTAGAAAGTAATCAACCAGTAGAGTTTCTTAGCCATTTTTTGGATCTAAATGATAAAATCTATCATGGTATGTCATGTGCTCTTGTAGGCTATGGTTCTAAATTTGATAATTCTACTGGAATTGCACCTGATGCAAATGTTGTAATTTATAGAGGATTTTTTCCATCTCATTGGGCAGATCATATTTTAGATGCTGTTAATAATAAAAATGCAAAAGTTATTTCTCTAAGTGCAGGTGTACCAGCATCATCATATAAACAATTATTAGATCAAATTGGATGGGTAAATCCAGTTGGACAAGCTTTTGTTAAATCTATAGGTCAGCCATCTTCTTTTAATGATGCTTTAAAAAAGGCTTATGAAAAAAACTCGCCTGTAGTAGTATCAGCATTAGAAACAAACATACTTATTCCTACACCAAATGATAATATAAATAATATTACTTCAAACTCAGATTATGCTATAGCTGTTGGCGGCGTTTCGCCTGTTTTTCTTGATAATGAAGATCCTGATCCTCCTAATGATGTTTCTTTTCAAAAGAACTTTACAGATCCTTTAGCACTATCTAGCTTAACAACTGTAATAAGTACGCATAAGATAGAAGAAAATGTATTTGATTCAGATTTAATTTCGCCACAATCACCTTTTTCTTTTTCTGTTTTAGCTGTTTCAGATTATGGCTCAAGCATAAAAGCATGGGGGCCTGGAGATTATGTTACTTTGCCAACAACATTTCCATCTGACAATGTAGATGATTTTGGTGGAACATCAGCTGCCGCACCATTTGTGGCTGGAACAATAACACTAATGAAAGAAATTTATCCCAATATTACTTCTGATCAGATTGTAAGTGTACTAAAAAAAGCTTCAATTGAAAAGCTTAGATCTAGCAAATGGATGACAGATAAAAAAGGATTACCAAATTTTAATGAAGGACAAAATCTACTTGATGTTTTTGAAGCTGTTAACGAAACTGCAAAACTTGCAGGTAAAATATATAAATTAGATCAAAAAGATGTTGAAGGCCTAAATTCAATAACTAAAGATCCAATCACAAATACACCTATTTTTATACAAACAATATCTAATACTTTTCCTGATGCATATATTTTAGCACCAAATAATACTGCTATAAGGGTTAGAGCAGATGAAGATAGTTCCATATTTGCTATAGCTGTAGCAGGTGATACTGCTAATGCAGAAGTTTATGCAAAAGATTCAGTTAGTGAAATTCCAATTAAAATATTAGAAAGACAAGCGAAATTACTTATATGTAGCACAAAAGGAAGTACATTAAGTACGGGTATTAAATCTCTTTTAGTAAAAGCGGCAAACAATAATTTTACTATTACAAACGCTATAGAAGTTTTACCTGCAGAAATAAAAATTGATTCTTTAAAAATATCTGGTTCAGCAACAAATACTAAATTTAAATCTGGGGATACTGTTGAAATATTAGGGCAAAACTTTAATTCCCCAAATTTGAAAATGCTTTTTGAAAATGAAAGAACACATAATTTTTATGCTATGAATATCGATAATACATTGGATAATAATACAAAAATATTATTTGATTTTGCTCCAAATAATTTTATAAAAATTGATTCAAGTGGTTTAATAACAGATCCTACAAAAAATCTACAAAATGATAATCCATTGACAGATAAATTTATTGTATATTTAGCAAATGATATTAATAATGTTTCTTTAACTAATTTATATACAATCGAACCTTACCAACCAATACAAGTAACTAGTTTAAAAGTATCAGGTTATCCAACAACAACACATTTAGAGTTTCAAGATGGAATAAATATAGTCGGTAAAAATCTTACAAATCCAAATTTAAAATTAGTATTTAAGAATCTAACAACAGGAGAATTTTATAAAAGAGATTTAATAGATGGGGCAATAAATAATACTCAAATATATTTTGAATTTAATCCTGAAAGATTTATAAAAGTAGGAAATACAAGTTTAAATTTAAAAAATGATACTTCAAATTCAAATGTAAAATTTAAAATATCAATAGAAAATAGTACAGGAAGTTTACAATTTACAGAAGAATATACAATAGCAACAGAGAATACATGGAAAATAAGAATGTATAATGTAGATGATACCAGTTATGCTTATGTAAATCTAAATGGAAATTATCAAAGAACGTCTTATGCAACAGATACAACAATAGATATAACAGATAGAATGAATCAAGGTGATAATCAATTTGATTTAAAAACCTACAACATAGGTGGTGGTTATACATGGGGATTTGACATAATAAAATATGGAAGAGTTATTCATACCGAAAAAGCAGGAACGGCTGGTGTAATAGGAGCTAATAATAATGATCAGAGTAAAACTCAAAGATATGTATTTGATAAAACATTAACAATTCCAAGTACAATAAGAAATTCAAATGAAATAATTATAAGAGATAATCTTGTAAGTAAGGTTGTATTTGAATCTGAAAGAGATGGTACAAGTGAAATTTATATAATGAATGAGAATGGTACAAATCAAACGAGACTAACATATATATCAAATTCGTTTAATTATAATGCAAAATGGTCGCCAAATAAAGAAAAAATAATATTTACATCATATAGCTATGATCATGATAGCTATTACCTTTATTCAATAAATTCAGATGGAAGTAATTTAAAAAAACTAACAAATGATTTTACAGATAGTTATAGAGCTTTATGGACATATAATGGTAAAAAAATGGTTTATGTATCAGATGTGTTAAATTCTAGTGGTGTTTTAGTACCGCAAATATTTAGTATAGATGGAGATGGCAATAACTTAAAAAATCTAACAAATGATTTAAGTTATGAATTTTCACAACCATCATTAAAAGCAGGAGGGGATAAAATAGTTTTTAGGGGGGTAAAAAATGGTATATCAGATATATTTGTAATGAATATTGATGGAAGCGGAAAAGTTCAAATAACAAATAGAGCTAGTAAAAATGAAACTTCAAATTATAATTATACTCCAAAGTGGTCTCCAGATGAAACAAAAATAGCATATCAAACAGATCAAGGTGGTATAAGTAGTATATGGACAATGCAATCTGACGGAGAAGATAAAAAAAGAATTTCATCTGAAAGTTCTGGAAATCCAATTTGGTCTCCAGATGGAAGTAAATTAGCTTATGGAGTTTTTAATAATAATAATTATTTAGATTTAAGAATATTTGATTTAAAAACAAATACAGTAAAAAGTTTATCTAACACAAGTACTTATGATGAAATAGTATCAGATTGGTTTAATGATGCAAGAGGAATACTCTTTGCATCTGATATAGCAGGTAATTTTGATATTTATAGTATAGAATCATCAGGTTCTAATTTTAAACAATTAACAACAAATCCAGCATTAGATTTTGATGCTTCTACATATAATCCAAGAAAGACTTTTTCAATTTTAAGTAAAAGCAAAAAAAGAGGAGTAGATATTAAAAAAAATCATTAAAAATTGTTTTAAGATGTAAAAAAATGTCCTTTAAAAAGGACATTTTTTTTTGTTAAGGTAATCATTTTTCGTTTGTATAAAAACAGATATTAATTAATTCTCAATCATAAGCTTGAAAGGGTATTAAATAATTATAGATTATTTTAAATTTAAAGAATCATTTATTTTTGTTAGATCCTCTGGATATAAATCACCAAAAGAGATAATTAAATTTTCATTAGTTTCTTTTCCTTTATAATTATAAGGTGCATTAAGACTTAAATCGCTCATTTTTTGTATTAAAGGAATACTAAAACTTCCAGCAGTAAGAACTAAAAAAATATTAGGTTTTGTTCTATATGTTACAAATAAAGAGTTTAAACCGTCATCAAATTTTTCTATAATTATTTTGGTATCATAAAAATTCATTACCATTATTTCTCTTAATTTAAATCCATTTGGTAAATAACTTGGAACCGAAACAGTTGTTTTTAATTTTTTCTCTATTTCTTCAGGTGTTTTATATATTTCTAAAAAAGTTTCAACTTTTTCTTTTTTGCTTCCCAATACAATTTTTTTTGTTGTAGCAGGCAATTTTACTCTTACTTTTGGACTATCTTTATATGATAAAGGTTTATATTCTTTATATTGGCTACTAAAATATGGTTCTATCCCATCAAGCCAATATCTATCTTCTCTCATTGTTTGAAAATTATCTTTATTTATCCAAAAAGTTTTACCAGGTTCTCCCCAATATGAGTTATTTCCATTTCTTCCTACTTTAGGAGTAATTTTTACAACATAGCATTCTTTTCCTAATATTTGATCGTCTGGTAAAAGAGATATGTCATAATTTTGTTCTAATAATGGATATTCATTGGTTATTTTTCCTATTATAGTATCGGTCATCATATCACCAGAAGTTGCAGGAGCATCTGTAAAAGAAAGTTTTTCATAAGGAAAATGAATAAGAGATTCATTTTTATAAATTTGATAATTTATTCCAAATACTCCTATAGGACTTTTCATTGTGATATTAAGATTTTCTTTGTCAACATAGTCAACATTTGCAATAGCTTCAAGTCGTAAATCTTTTCTAATAGTCATTTGAACTTTTTTACCACTAAAACTTTGTTTTGTTCCTTTTGTCAAACTGTTATTTAAAATTTCTGAAACACTCAAATTTTGAGCATAAGAAATTGATGTATTAAAAAAAACTAAGCTACTTGAAATAATAGCTACAAAAAACTTTTTCATTTTTAATTCCTTTTGTTAATTAATTCATTTAATTATAATTATACTAAAACATAGCGAATTTATCGTTTTTATAATCACAAAACTTTTTGAATAATGTAAAGTATCATTTTATTTTTAAAAATTACACAATAAAAAAGAGATGTTTTATAAAACATCTCTCTAAAAACTTTGTTTACTGAAAAACTAATTTACTAAACTAAAACTTCAGCTTCCATTTTCATTTTCTTTTCCCATTGTTTACGTTCACCTTCATTAAGAACTTTTTTTCTAATTCTTATAGATTTAGGTGTTATTTCAACAAGCTCATCATTATTTATCCATTCTACAGCATCTTCAAGAGATAGAACTCTAGGAGGTGTTATTTTTGTATTGTCATCAGCACCTGCTGCTCTAAAGTTAGTAAGTTGTTTAGATTTACAAACATTAAGAACCATATCATTATCTTTATTATTTTCGCCAATAACCATTCCTTCATAAATAGGAGAACCAGCAACAACAAAGAATATTCCTCTATCATCAAGTTTTGATAAAGAATAAGTAATAGCTTCTCCATTTTCCATAGAAATCATAGCTCCATTTTTTCTTCTTTTGATTTCTCCTCTATAAGGTGTATAACCACTTAAAACATGGCTTAAAATACCTTCTCCTTTTGTATCTGTTTTAAATTCACCAGAATAACCAACTAAACCTCTAGTAGGAATATTAAAAGTAAGTCTTACTATAACTTCTGAAAGATTTTCCATATTAGCCATTTCAGCTTTTCTTTGACCTAATTTTTCTATAACAATTCCAACACAATCACTAGGAACATCACAAGTAAGTTCTTCCATAGGCTCATGTAATTGTCCATCGATTTCTTTATAAATTACTTCAGGTGCAGAAACTGAAAATTCATATCCTTCTCTTCTCATTGTTTCCATAAGAATAGAAAGATGTAATTCTCCTCTTCCAGAAACTTTAAAAGATTCTGTAGAATTTGTATCTTCAACTTTTAATGCAAGGTTAGAAAGAAGTTCTCTATATAATCTATCTCTTAGATGTCTTGATGTTACATATTTACCTTCTTTACCAGCTAATGGAGATGTATTAACAAGGAAATTTACACTAATTGTAGGTTCATCAATTGATATTGTTGGTAAAGCTTCTGGAAAATCTGGATCTGCAATAGTTTCACCAATATTAATACTTTCTAAGCCAGATAAAGCAACAATATCACCAGCACTTGCTTCAGGAATTTCAATTCTATTTAATTTATCAAAACCAAAAAGTTTTTGAACTTTGAATTTTTTCATACCTTCTTCTCTAGTCATAAGAGCTACTTGTTGATTTACTGTAATTTTACCTCTAAGTATTCTTCCTATAGCAATTCTTCCTAAGTAATCATTATAATCTATAGAGCTTACTAGCATTTGTAATGGCTCATCAGATACTTCAGGTCCTGGAATATATTCAATAACTTTTTCTATTAAAGGAAAAATATTTACATCTTCATCTTCTAAATTATCTTTTGCAATTCCTTGTTTACCAGATGCAAAAACATAAGGAAAATCTAATTGCTCTTCGTTTGCACCTAATTCTATGAAAAGATCATAAACCATATCAAGAACTTCCATTGGTCTACATCTTGGTCTATCAACTTTGTTTATTACTACTAATATTTTTAATTTTTGTTCTAATGCTTTTCTTAAAACATATTTTGTTTGAGGCATTGTTCCTTCAAATGCATCAACAAGTAATAAAGCACCATCAACCATAGAAAGAACTCTTTCTACTTCTCCACCAAAGTCCGCGTGACCAGGTGTGTCAACAATGTTTATTTTTTTATCTTTAAAAAAGAAAGAAGCATTTTTACTAAAAATAGTAATACCTCTTTCTCTTTCAAGGTCGTTTGAATCCATTACTTGTGCATCAACTTTTTGATTAGTTCTAAATGCACCTGTTTGTTGTAAAATAGCGTCTATAATAGTGGTTTTACCGTGGTCAACGTGAGCTATTATAGCAATATTTCTTATATCTTCTCTTCTTTGCATAAAATCCTTTAGAAAATATCCCTACTTGTCTTTATATAAATATCAATGTCT
>JBBTGK010000181.1:0-16245 GCA_038060635.1 Cyanobacteriota bacterium
CTGTTTAAGTTTTTATTTTCTATATTATTACTAATAGTTTTATCAGCAATTTCTTTTTTTATAATAGGCTTATCTTGTTCTTTAATAAGTACTTTTTTTGCACTACAAGAAATGGTAATTAAACCAATAAAAATAATGGAAAGACTTTTTTTTAGCATAAAGAAATTTGCCTTGTAAATTTTATAGGATAAATATTTTTTTAGTACATAGCCACAGATCTCACAAATATTATTTTTATACAATAGGTATTATCTGTGTTATCTGTGAAATCCGTGGCTAAAATATTTTTTAATTATACTTATCTTTTACTTCTTACTAATTATAGACACAATAAAACTATTTTTTAAAAGTTCTTAAATAAGCAATAACAGAATTTATTTGATCATTACTTAATGAATCTTTCCAAGGAGGCATAGCACTTCCTGGTACACCAATTTGTATGGTTTTTAATAACCCAGCGTCATCTCCGCCATACTTATAATCACCTTTAACAAAATTCCTTGGTTTTGGAGTTAGAGCTGCTGCCGCAGGGCCTGCTCCATCACCTGCGACACCATGACAACCAGCACAATTTGCTTCATAAACTGGTTTACCTTCAGCCACAAGTTTAGCTTTTCCATCGTCTTCTTTTTTAACTTCTTTTTTTTCTTCAACTTTAGAACTAGAAACATAACCTTCTTCTCTAGGTGTTTTATAAGTTATGGTTGAAGATAAAACTTCTTTACGAACTTTGTCAATTGGTAAAGTCCAATAAGTTATAAGATAATAAAAACCCCAACTTAAAAGAAATATCCATGTAAAAAATAACCAAGTAGGAACCTTATTATTCTCTTCTGCTATTTCGTCTAATCCAAAAACGTGTTTTTCACTCATAATTTTTTATTTATTTTATATATATTTATCATTTCAATAGATAATAATAACAAGTATCTTACAAAATAGTTTTTTTGTTAATAGATTTTTTATATATTTTAAACATTCAAACAAAAAAAGCTCTGAAAAAAAGAATATTTAATTCAAAGCTTTTGTATACTAAAAGAAAATTAATTTTCAAGTCTATATCTAAACAATGGGTTTTAACCTATTGTTCTAAAAAACTATTTCCAATTATTTTCGTCTTTAAATTCTTCTGGCTTAGGCATAAAAGTAGGATCTAACATAAACTTTTCATTTCTTTTAAGTGCATCCCAATCAAACTTAGTTGGCTTTTCAATATTTTTACCTGGAGCTATTTCAACCCATTCACCTGGTTTTACTAAAGTTTTATCTCCATTTTCACCTGTAACTTCAACAAGCCCATCAAGTGTTGTTACATGGCTTATATTTTTTTCATCATTGGTAACAAGTAATTCGGTTCCTAAAACTGAAGCAATTGCATTAGGTGTTCTTATTTCTAGTCTTCCATCACCTTTTTTTACTTTTAGCCATAGTTTACCAACTAAAAGTTTTATATTAGTTCTTTTTTCACCATGAGCTTCTATTCTTAATAAAGAATTTGAACCAACTCTTGTAACTGTTCCATCGGAATATTTTATTTCTGCTCTTGAAAGTGAACCTGTTCTAACAGAATCGCCAGATTCTAATATTTTATTCAATCCTGCCATTTTCCATGTAGGATCAGATTTTGTTTTTGCTTGTACTTTATTATTAAATGTTGAAATCATTGCCGCATTTGATTTTGATGTTGCGTCAGAAACAAGACTTAATGAAAAAGAAGAAGCTATTAAACAGCAAAATGAATATTTTATTATTTTATTCATACATACCCTCATAAACTTAAATATAGATCATTTATATTCTATTCATTTTTTTTAATAAATGGAATAGTCAAAATCATACTTTAATAAATATGTAATATGAATTAAATAATAATTATAGATTTGTTTTGTATTTATAGTTTAAAGTAAAAAATATGTTATTTTTATAATATACTTTGAAGAGGATAATATCGTATTTTATAAGGTAATTAAAAACAGTATTAACAAAAATATTGTGATTATAAAAACTGTAAATTTAGTCTTTTGAGTATGTTGAATATTAATTAAAATATTTGTAAGTTTGAATGTTAAAAAAAATAAAATTAGATATAAAAGATTTCTTTAAAATTTGTTTTATAGATGTTAGGACTGATGTTTTATTTTTTTTAGGTATTTTACTTCTTCTCTTTTGGATGCCAATAGAATATGGAGCTAGATACATTAATGTTCAAACTGCTGGTGAAATAATAACAGGTTCTTTAATTCTTTTATTATTTAAACAAAAAAATAATTTTTTTTATAAATATCCTCTTTGGGCAATTTCTATTTTTTGGATAGGAGTTCTTTCTCTTTCTTTATTATTTTCTTCCTCAAAATTATTATCAATGGAAGAACTACTAAGAAATCTAATGTATATATCATTACCAATAATTGTTTTTGGTTGGGCTGATAGTGAAAGTAGAAGAAAACTTTTATCTTATACCGTAATAGGCGCTGGTAGCTTAGTTTCAATAATAGGTATAGCTTTTTTCCTTTTTTATTATATAAAAACATTAAATATGGAAGCAGCTGCAATGCCTTTGACAAGATCTAATGATTTAGGTGCATATTTATTACTAATTTTCCCTCTTGCTTTATCAAATTTTTTATATGAAGAAAAAAGATATTTAGATAAATTTCTTTATGCTTTTACAGCTTGCCTTAGTCTTGTTACAATAATTTTTACTTTTTCAAGAGGTATTTGGTTAACGTCAATTTTTTCAGTTATTTTGATATTAATTTTTGGATTTAGAATTTTAAAAAAAAATATAATTTCTTTAGTTGTAATGGGAATTCTTGCTTTTATACCAATAGTAATAAAATGGGATTCTATTGTTAATAGATTTTTATCTATACAAAATATTTTTAATACTTCGGAAAATTCTATAGAATGGAGAAAAAGCTTACTTAGAGGGGCTTTAAATATGTTTTATGATAATCCTATTATTGGCTCAGGATTAAATACTTTTTCTCAGGTTTTTCCTTTTTATCAAGATACTGCTGGTTATTATTCAATAAATCCTCATAATTATTATTTACAACTTTTAGCAGAAACAGGAATAATGGGATTTTTTACTTTTATAATACTAATATTATCAATACTTTATATGAGTTTTAAGGCTTTTATAAATTCAGAAAATATTTTTAAAGGTATATCTTTAGGATTACTTGTTGGAATAATTTCATCTCTAATACATATTTCTTTAGATATAGAATGGAGTGTATCTGCAATACCAATCCTTTTTTGGATAGAAGTTGGAATACTTATTTCTATATACGGAGCCGTAGGATTTAAAGAAACTCGATTTACAACTCTTTCTGATAGGTTTGATTATATAAAAAAGCCTGTTTCTTTTGTAATAGCAATCTTTTTAATACTTATATCTTTTTCAAATTATGAAGCTAGTATTTTATATGCTAAAAGTATGTTTTTTACTCAAGAAAATAATTTAGAAAATGCAAAAAAATATAATTATTGGGCAAGAAGTGTTTTACCTGTAAATTCAGCTAAATTTTTAAATAGTTATTCAGAATTACTCGTTAAAGAAAATAAATTTGAAGAAGCTCTTGAGTTTTCAAAAAAAGCAATAATTAGTGATAGATATAGTAGTAATTATTATAAAACATACTCCGATATTCTTATGAAAATAGATCCTGTGAAACATAAAGATATGGCATTAGAAACATTAATTACAGCTGTAACTTATAATCCTTATATGCACCCTAAATTATATAAACAAGTGGCTGATTTTTATTTAATTCAAATGAATAAACCTTATGAAGCAATAAAGTTTTTGAAAACAGGTGCATCTAATTTTCCTATTTTTAATCTTTATAATTATGAGCGATTTACACCAGATCATAGATACCAACTATATCTTTTATATAAATTATTGGGTTCATTATCTTCAAAAGATTCTCCTGTAACATCAAAAGATTATTCAAGAGTTGCTAAATTTTTATTAGAAACAGAACCTGAAACACCTTCAACTATTATAAACAAACAACTTTCTAAACCAGCTTTAACTGTAAAAAATTATTGGAAAGATATAAAAAATAAAAAAGATACTCGTATTTATATTTATAAAGATGCAAAATTTGATTTACCTCCTAAAGAATTAGATTTTGAGTTTATTGATTATATAAATATCGAGCACAGACTTTTTACTATGAATGTAGAATATATGTTATCTGTAAAAAATAATGATGAAAAAAGAAACCTAATAGTTAAGGATATCCTTATTCTTACTGAAGGTGGTTGGCAAATTTTTAAAAGGGATATAGAAGACTAAAAATGAAAAAAATATTAACCGCATCAATTTCAGCTTTTATTTGCTTATTAAGTGTTAATCAAGTAGAAGCAAAGCAAAGTACAAATTCAAATCCTTGGGGTTTTACGGGTTTAATAAATATGCCTACAGGTGATATTCAAAAAACGGGTGAATTTGATGTAAACCTTAATTATTTATTCATAAAACCAGGTTTTATTATGAATGGACACATGGGTATTTTTGACCGTTTAGAGTTAGGAATTGTTGGTGGTGTCCCTAATGCTGGTTTTAGTGGTTTAGCTGGAAATTTAAAATATCAACTTTTGAAACCTACAGAAAAAAATCCAACTTCTTTTGCAATCGGAGTTAATTTAATTGGTTTAGCAACAAATACCTATCTTACAAATGGTAATTATTTATATATGGTAGGAAGTCATGATTTTAATTTGAAACTAAAAGATAATAGTAATTATAATATTTTTAGTGGTCATTTAGGCTTTGGTGGAAATCATTTTGGTTCAAGATTAATGCTTGGAGTTGATGTTCCTGTAACTGATTATGTGAATATTAATGCTGAATATTTAGGAAAAATAGAAGCTCTTGATGAAATGTTTAATTTTGGTATAAAAGCAAAGCCTATTCCTAAATTACCCGATTTTACTATTAGTTTATTATCTTCAGGAACAAGCTTAAAAGGTTTTGGAAATACAGAAGTTTTTCTTAGTATGGCTTATTCTGCTAGAATTATGCCTTTACAAAAAGCTGAAACTGAAGATATAAAAGTGGCTGGGACAATAGAGCAAATAAATGAATATGAAAAAACAAAGAATATCAAAGATAAAGTAGAAGAAAAAAAAGAAGAGAAATTTGATAATATAAAAAAAATACCAATTCCTCCTCCAACTCCAGCTCCAACTAAAACACCTGAAATAATCAAAAAAGAAGTATTATCTGATAATGAAAAAAAATCTAAAAAATCTGATGAAGGGATAAAAGTTACTCCAACTCCTGCACCAACTAAAGCTCCTGAAATAACAAAAGTGGCTGTATCTGAAGAAGTAAAAAAAGAAGCAACAACAGGTTTTTTAAAAGGATATGTAAAGAATGTTTCTGATTCTAAAAAAATGCAAAATGTTTCAATAAAAATAAAGTCAAGTAATTCTAATTTTGAAAAAAAAACATCAACAGATGAATTAGGAATTTTTACTTTTAAAGATTTAGAAAAAGGCGAATATTCTATAACTTTTGAAAAAGATGGTTTTTCAACCATAAAAAAAAATTTAATAATAAAAGCTGAGCAAACAACTGAAATTATTAGTGATATGTTTTCTGAAAAAGGCTCAATAGTTGGTAAAGTAGTTGATTCTTCAGGAATTTCTACAACTAACTTATCGGCTTTATTAGATAAAACAAAAAAAATAACTTTGGATAAAAATGGTAAGTTTTCTATTGCAGATATTAGTGCTGGTTCTCATACAATAAGTATTTTAAATAAAAATAAAGAGATAAAGAGCGTTGATATTGAAATAATAGCAGGAACAGAGTTATCTAAAGAGATAATTTTAGATCCTATAAAAAATAAAATTGAAACTAAGAAAATTGAAGAAAAAATAAAGAAAGTTGAAGCTAATATACCTAAAAAAGAGACTAAACCAGTTGCAAAAAAAGAAATTAAAATTGAACCTAAAAAGAAGACTAGTAAAGAAGTAAAACTAACAAAATCTAATTTGTACGGTAAAATTACTGATGTTAAAGGTTCTTTAAAAGGTGCAGGAATAACTTTGGAAGGTGATAATATTACACTTGTAGTAAGTTCTGATGCTGATGGAAATTATTCTTTGAAAAATATACCTTCAGGAAATTACAAGATGACAATATCTAAACAAGATTTTGTTTCTAGAGTTTTTTCGGTAAAAATAAAAGAACCTAGAAAAAGTAAATATGATATAAAATTGAATTTGAAAAAATAATTATGGAATTAAAACCTTGGATATCGGCAATAAGATTAAGAACATTGCCTTTAGCACTTTCTAGTATTGCTTTAGGGAGCTTCATTGCAACTTCTCAAGGTCTTTTTTCATTTAGAGTTACCTTTCTGTGTCTTTTAACAACACTTTTTTTACAAATCCTATCAAATTTAGCAAATGATTATGGTGATTATGTAAGTGGTGTTGATGGCCAACATAGAAAAGGCCCTGAAAGATCTGTTCAATCTGGAAAAATATCAGCAAGCTCAATGAAAAATGCGATTATACTTTTTGCTATTTTATCTGCAATAAGTGGTTTAAGTTTGATATATGGTGAAAATCTTGCAATCTTTATTCCTTTAGGCTTCGCTTCAATTTTATGTGCCATTACTTATACAATTGGTAGAAAGCCTTATGGTTACTTAGGTTTAGGTGATATATCAGTATTTACTTTTTTTGGTTTGGTTGGAGTAATTGGGTCTTATTATTTACAAACTCATAGATTTGATTGGGATATTATTTTACCTGCATCATCTTTAGGTTTTTTTTCTACTGCAGTTCTTAATGTTAATAATATGAGAGATATAGAATCTGATAGAATTTCTGGTAAAAAATCGATTCCTGTTAGATTAGGTCTTAAAAAAGCAAAACAATATCATTATTTTCTTTTAATTTCTGCATTTCTTTGTGGTTTAATTTATGTAATTTTAAACTATAAATCACCTTTTCAGTTTTTATTTTTTCTTTCCCTACCTCTTATAATAAAAAATATACAAGGAATAAAAAAAAGTAACGAACCTGCTGAACTTGATCTTTTTCTAAAACAAACAGCAATAACCACACTCATTTTTGTAATAACATTCGGAATAGGTAATATAATAAATGTTTAAAGCTAGTTATCAAAAAAAAATCTTAAAATTTAATTTTCCAGCAGGAACTTCAAGAGGAATTTTAACTGAAAAAGCATCATATTTTTTAAAATTAGAAAACCTTGAAAATCCTAATATTTTTGGTTTAGGAGAAGCAAGTCCATTAGAAGGATTGAGCATAGATGATTTTGCAACTTTTGAACAAAAATTGATAGATACTTGTAATGAAATAAATAAAATAAATGATATGCCTGATGATTTAGAATTAGCAAAATACCCTGCTATCGAGTTTGCTTTTGAAACAGCTATTTTAGATTTAGAAAATGGTGGAATAAGAAAAATAGTAGATACAGATTTTTTTAACAATCAAAAGCCTATAGAAATAAATGCTTTGGTTTGGATGGATAAAAAAGAAAAAATGGCTGAACAAATTAAAACTAAAATAAATAATGGTTTTAAATGTATAAAACTTAAAATTGGGGCAATTAACTTTGAAGATGAAATTGAATTAATAAGAAATATCAGAAAAGATTTTAAAGCGAAAGATATTACTATAAGACTTGATGCAAATGGTTCTTTTGAAACAAAAACAGCTCTTGAAAAATTAAAAATACTATCAGAATTTAACATACATTCAATAGAACAACCAATAAAACAAGGTAATTGGTCTGATATGGCTAAACTTTGTAAATTATCACCAATAAAAATTGCTCTTGATGAAGAATTAATTGGAATAAGTACTTTTTCTGGTAAAAATCTTTTATTAGATATTATAAAACCAGCTTTTTTAATTATAAAACCTACTTTATTAGGTGGTTTTCAAGAATCTCAAGATTTTATTGAATTAGCTCATGAAAAAAATATTGATTTTTGGATTACATCTGCATTAGAATCTAATATTGGATTAAATGCAATTGCACAATGGACTTCTTCTTTTGATACAAAAATACCTCAAGGTCTTGGAACTGGTCAATTATATGAAAATAACATTGTTTCTCCTTTAGAAATAAAAAATAGCTCTTTATTTTATAACAAAGAAAAAAATTGGGTTTTAAATATTTAATGAGATATAAAACAAAAAAACTAAGCTTAAATAATAAAATTTTTGAAAATATAAAATCAAATTCAAAAGGTAGCATTATAAGATTAGATATATATTCGCATATTTTAAATAATCATAGAAATATTGATGTATATTTGCCTCCTAGTTATTTTAAAAACCCAAATAAAAGATATCCTGTAGTTTATATGCATGATGGCAATAACCTTTTTTATCATGAAATAGCATTTGGTAATTATCCTTGGAAAGCAGATAAAACAGTAGATAAACTTATAAATACTGCTTTAATAGAAGAAGTTATTGTTGTTGGTATTCATAATACAATGGGAAGGAACTATGAATATACTTGGCATGAAATGAGTTATAGAAATGGTTTTAGAGAAGGTGGAGGTGGAGATAAATATGCAAAATTTATTATTCATGAACTAAAACAATCAATTGATTCAAAATTTAGAACATTATCAGATAAAAATAATACTTCTGTAATTGGTTCTTCTTTAGGTGGTTTAATATCATTTTATTTGGGTCTTTATTATCCCAATGTTTTTGGAAAAATAGGAATTATGTCGCCTTCTTTTTGGTGGGCAAATGCAAGAGTTTTGAATGATGTTAAACATCTTTCTCATGATTTAAAAATATGGTTAGATATGGGAACAAAAGAAGGTGGTAAGGTAAATGGAGAGAATCCTAATTTAGTGCTTACTTCTTATATGAAACATGAATTACATAAAAAAGGATATGCAGAAGGTTATAACCTTGGTTATCTTGAAGATAGAGGTGGTAAACATAATGAACATCATTGGGGACAAAGATTACATATTCCACTAATTTTCTTTTTTGGAAAAAGACATAGCCTTATTTTTTCTAAAACTTAATGTCTGAACTTTGATTTTCTATTCTAATAAAAAACATATTTCTTCAGTTATTTTTAGATATTCATAATTTTTTGTATTAGAATCTTTTTGATAAATATTAAAAAATAAATTATCTGTAAAATCTAAACTTTCAATTTCTAAATGTAGAGCTTTTTCTAAAAAATTTAATGCTTCATCATTATTATTATTGTTTTTATAATATTTAGCCAAAGAAAAAAAGATAAAAGTAGTTCTAAGTGGATTTTTTTTCAGAGTATTAATTATTTCATCTAAATCTTTTTTTTCATAAAAAAAACTAAAATTTAAAATTAAATCAGCATAACAAAGCAATTCTATATATAAATCATTTGTATCTTTTGATAGAGTTATACTTTTGTTATAAGTTTCAAAAATTAATTTTTTATCAATATTTAGGTAAAAATATTCTCTAGCTTTTCTAAAATAAAATAATGGTGTTTCAGAATCAATAAAATCATTAAAAAACTCTTTTTCTTCAATATTTAAAACCTTAACTATTTTTTCTATTTCTTGAGATAACTTATCTATTTTAGAAATATAATATTTACAAGAATCATAATCACCTAATATATAATATTTTTTTACTATTTGTGCAATAATAAAATCTCTATTTTTAAATTTTATGTTTGTTGCATAATAATTTAAGGTTTCATGTTTTATATCAATTAAATACAATATAAAATTAAGTATTTTTATTGATTTATAAAAATCTTGATAAATTTCTATTTCTGCATATTCATACAAAATATTCAAAGAATCTGGAAATAAATTTAAAGCTTTTAATATTATTTGTTTTAGATATTCTATTTTAGCTATTTCTACATTATTTTTAATTATATTAATACAAAAAAAGTAAAAAGATTCTAATAATTGCCTTTTTATATTAATTTTTTCTTTAGGTAAAAAAGAAATTTGTCTATCAATTTCATTTATTCTTTTTTCTAAAATATCATAATTAAGTTTATTTTCAGTAGAAATACTATAAAATTCATAAATATCTAATTTAATTTTTTCTAAAATATCTATATTTTCATTTGAATCTTTTATTTTAGTTATTATTTTTGTATTTCTAATAATTTTTTCTTTTATTATTTTTTCATCAGAAAAACCAGTATGTAAAACATAAATATTTGAAAAAGAGGTTTTTATTTTTGTATCAAAAACTATTTTTTCATGGATTTTACCAGAAAACTTTATGTCTAAATTATTTCTAAATAAAAATGGTAAAAGATGAGAGATTCCAGATGTTTCTAAACAATTTATATAATAAAGATCAAAACCTAATTCTATAGAAAAAATTAATTCTTTTATAGATTCTTGTAAAAAAACAAAATCAGCATCAAGGAATAATATCCAAGGTTTTGAGGCTTTTGATAAGCAAATATTTCGAGCTTCTGCAAAATCATCATTCCAAGGATGATAATATATTTTAGAATCATAACTTTGTGCAATTTCTACTGTTTTATCAGTAGAACCAGTATCTAAAATAATTATCTCTGATGCAAATCCATAAACACTTTCTATAAGCGTTTTTATATTCTTTTCTTCATTTTTAGCAAGTATACAAACACTTATAGAAATTTTATTTTTATCAAAAATATTATGAATCTTTGATTGACTCATATATATTTTTATTCATATAAAATCTTTTTTATTTCAGGTGTTACTTCAGCAAAAAGTTTTTTTCTTTGCTCATAAGGTAAAAAGATACTTTCAAAACCATATATCAAAAGTGTTTCGATATCTTTCTTTTTAAAATCTAATTCATTAACTAATTTCATATATTCATCAGATACAGTAACATCAGAAACTAATCTATTATCAGTACATATTGTAAGTCTTAAATTATCATCAAAAAACTTTCTAATTGGATGTTCTTTTATTGAAGCAACCGTTTTTGTTTGAATATTTGATGTTACACAAACTTCTAAAGGAATTCTTTTATCTTTAAAATATCTATAAAGTGTTGGTAAATTTTCATCTTCTGATCTAGATTCACCTAATCTTGTTCCATGACCAATTCTATGAGCATGGCAATATTTTACAGCTTGTTCCATACTATCTGGCCCATAAGCTTCACCAGCATGAACAGTAATAGATAAATGACCTGAAATTATTTCTTGAAATGATCTATAAAAATCTTTTGCAGGAAAACCATTCTCAGCACCTGCAAGATCAAATGCCATTATTCTTGGTTCTTTTTTTGACATTTTAACGGCTATTTTTGCAGTTTCTAAGGCTAAAAGCTCTGATAACTCATGATCACTATATGTAGTTAATCTATCTTGTAATCTTTTTGACATTAAAGAAACATCTGAATTAAAATGTCTCATTCCACAAATTATTAAACCTGTTTGTATATTATAAGTTTTTTCAGCTCTTTTTAAACCTTCTACAACACTAGAAATTATTTGTTCTAATGACATTAGGTTATTTGTATGTAAAATAGGAGCAAATCTTACTTCCATGTATCTTACATTTTCTCTTGCGGCATCTTCAGCTAATTCAAAAGCAGCCCTTTCAAGAGCTTCATCGGTTTGTAAAACTTTTAGAGTTACATCAAATGCTTTTAGATAATCTACTAAACTAGCACAATCTTCACCAACAACAATTTCTTTTTTTAATCCTACAACATCGTTAGCAGGAAGTCTTATGCTATATTGATCAGCAAGATCTAATATAGTTTCTAATCTTAAAGATCCATCTAAATGAACATGAAGATCTGTTTTTGGAAGTCTTTTTAATAAATCTATAGTTATGTTTTCTGTATTCATATAACCTCTTTTAATTAAAATTTAAATTAAACACCTAATTTATATCAAATTTTATTATTTATCAAGTTAAAAATAAAAATATTTTGCAAAGTTTTTTTATAATTAAAACAAATTTCAAAAAATAGTAAGTTAAAAATAGAACTATCCTTAAAAAATTAGAAAGAATATAAAACTTGATAAAATAGATTGATAGAATTAATTTTATTGGATATTTAAAATTTAAATAAATAAGAAGTTGCCATTGTACAAAATTTTTTTAGGAACAATGGCAATTTTTAGTGATTATAATTGTGATATAATGGCAATGTGTCAGATGTAGAGATGTTAGTCGCCATTAAAATAAAATGAAAAATTATGATAGAAAATAAAGAAACAATTGAAAATTTAATAAGTGAATTAATTGAGCAACTAAAAAATTTAATTTCAATAGGATTTGAAACCAATAATATTGTCAAAAAAAAATTTGCTTTCATAAAAATTAATTGTACAGAAGTAAATTATAGTAATGGTTCTCATGGATTTTCATCCTCAACCGAAGAAGTTGAAAAAGAAGAATGGGTTTGGCTTGAATGGTTTGAGGCTTTAGAAAAAATAAAAAGCTCCGAAGTTTTTGTAAAATGTTCAAAAAAAATATATGATGAATTAACTGAGCATAAAGTAAATGCTAATTTTTACCTTACAAAGCTTTTATCGGAAATAGCCGAAAAAATAATAGATTTGCAAGAAAATAAAGTCCTTCTTGAAAAAACACTAAATTCATTAATAATTACCTTTATTATGGATATTCATAATTTACCTGTTGAATGGAAAGTTAAGTTATGGATTGAAGGAATTTATTTAGAAGATGAAAATTTAATTTTAAATGATAATATTACTTTAAGAAGGCCAATATGTAACGATCTTAATGAAGAATACAACCTTAATAATATCAGCTTAGAATTAATGACTGGTCTAGATAAAGCTGAAATTACACCAGCGATAATAGAATTTACTTACAAAGCAAAAGAAAGCCATGAAGCTTTAGAATATTCAAAAAATTTATTGAAAGTATTATCCCTTTTTGAAATTGGAAATGTTATTGAAAGAAAATATGAGATAACATCAAATTCAATTACCCGATTTGCCTCAAAAAATAAAAAAAGCAGAGAAGGTTTTAATAATCAAGTTTATTTTTTAGAAAAAGGCAAAGTTAAAGAACTAAATAAATTTTTTGAAATTATATTGCCTATTTTAAATGGCCTTAATAGCTTTAATGACAAAGCTGTGGAATTAGCATTAGAACGCTATTTTGACAGCTTAAATGAAAAAAATTTAGATAAAAGAATCGCTTTATCAATATCAAGTTTAGAGTCTTTATATTTAAAAAAAACTGAGGGAGGAGAAATTACAAGAAGATTAGCTCAAAGAGTTTCATTATTAATTCGGGAAGTTGGTAAATTAAAATCATTAGAAGTTTTAGGGAAAGTAACAAAAGCCTACGATATACGAAGTGACTATATTCATGGTTCATATAATGATGAAAAAAAAGAGAAAAAAGAAGAAATTGTTAAGAGCATTTTAGAATACACAAGACTATCAATATTAACATTTTTATTAATAAGTCCAACCTATGATAAAGACAAACTGTTAAATAGTTTGGACAGCTCTATGGTTGATGAAAATCAAAATCAAAATTTAAAAAAGTTATTAGAAAAAAATTATAAAAAAATTAAAATCGTCGACTAACATCCGCTAACTGCAAGCCTCGGAGGAAGAAACCGAGGCCAGCAGTTAGCTGGATCGTTAGTGGCAACTTTTGAAATAGAAAATAAGATGTGGCATGAAAGACAAGAATAAAGACTTGTGGCATGTTCAGAGATTAAAGCCAGAGTAAGAGTGGCATATTTTTAAGAATTGAATAAGGAAGATTTTTTTTAAATTAACCTTCTAACATCAATAGATTTATTATTGATTTTGTTGGGAGGTTTTTATTTTGAATAAAAATAAAAGAAGATTTTATTTTATGTCTATTTCATCTTTTTTATTATCTTCTTGTATTGGTTCAGTAAGCAATAATATTGATTCTAAAGTTGAAGCAAAAGTAGATTCTCAAATAACTGCAAATGCTAATATTCAAGCAAATGCTAATGCAAATTTAAATACTAATGTTAAAACAGGTGATATAAAAACAAATTTACAAGATAAAAAATTAAAAAAATCAATTTCTATAAGCGTTTTACCATCTAATTTTACTATTAATGTAGGTGATGAAATAAAGTTAGTTGGTACTGTAAAGTATAATGATGATAGTATTGATAATAATATACTTTGGTTTTCATCAAACAGTTCCATAATTAAAATAAATCAAGAATCTGGGGTTTTAAATGCTATATCTGAAGGTAAAATACAAATAACAGCAACATCAAAATTAGATACAAGTATTAATACAGTTATAAATATTACAATAAATAGTAAAAATAGTGTTAGAGAAACTTCAATACCAACAAAACCTGTATTAATTGAAAGTCCTACTAGTAGTAATCCAACAACACCTCCTAGTCCTATTCAGACAACATCACCTATTTTACAAAATGATCCAGAAATAATAATGATAAAAATTAATGACAAAATTGTAACAGATTCTGATTCTTCAAGTACATTAAACCCTAGTCCTAGAAAACCTGATATATTAATTCCTAATGTAACTGGTGTTTCATCTGATTTATTAAATATTAATATTACTTTTATTAAACCTGTAATAAAAGATGATGTTGAAAATTATTTTAGAATTACATCTCAATCTAATTTCGATAATAGAATATCAAGTTTTGTAATTGATAAAACTTCGTCATATTTATCATTTATATGGAGTGCTGATGAAGCATCTGTTACAGTGAAAACAATAAAAGGAGTTCTCTCCAATAAGGCTGGTAATGAAGCAAAATATATGATTGATTTCAAACAAGTATTTAGAGACAAAAATGGTA
Organism: Cyanobacteriota bacterium; assembly: GCA_038060635.1. Lineage (GTDB taxonomy): Bacteria > Cyanobacteriota > Sericytochromatia > UBA7694 > JACMQJ01 > JBBTGK01. Next base: position 14,818 of record JBBTGK010000181.1, read on the forward strand.
ATACATCTAAAATAAATAAATATTTTAACTTTGGTTCAAATAAAAAAAATGATTTTACAATTTTTTCTGTAAAAAATAAAGATTTAGATCCATTTATAACAAGCTGTCAAGCAATTGATGGAGGTTCTGCAAATGATACATTAAAAATAACATTCAATGAATCAATGGATGTTATCAACCAAACAGTTCCACAGGCATTATTATCAGATCCTACAGATTTTACAACATCTAATGATTCAACTCTTCAATTATTTGCTTACAATACAAATAATATAAATTCGAATAATGTAACTATTTTAGGTTTTAAAGAAAAATCTACTGGTCTTTTTAAAAGTGTTTATTCAATTGCAAGAATTACATCTAGTGATTTACAAAATGCCGTAAATAAATCATCTTCTAATTTATGTACAAAAGCTCTTGATGGTGGATTTATAAACACTTTTACACAATATGGAGGAATTGAAAAACCTTTGAAATCAGTTAAAGTTAATGGAAATAATATTATAATTGAGCTTAACCCTAGAGCATTTGATAAGGATGATAGAGTTATAATTGCTGTTGGACAAACAATTGATGGAAAATATGACGATAAAATAAATTCTATTTTTGTTCCAAGTTTAAAATCAATTTTAGCTAATAATAGTATTAATTTTATTCAAATAACAAATCCTTCTGGACGAATTATTGATAAGGGTAATTCATCAACATTCGCAAATATTGATATAAATAATTCCCAAAAAGTGAGTATAACTCAATAAGAAAATAAAAATTTATTATTTTGTATATTTCTGTCATTTTTTATTCTCTTTTGGGTAAATACCTCTAAGCTTTGCTTCGGATTTTATTTTTGATATTTTCTTAGTTTGGTCGTAAAATCCCGTAATACCTCGATAGTTCTGCTTCAGGTAAAGGTTAAACCTCTTTTATTTAATTATATCTATATATTATTATTCATAAAATAAAAAAATAAGCTAAAATATAAGTATAGATTATTTTTATAAGGTAAAAGATTTTTGAAGACTGATGTGGGCTGGAAGTTTATTATAGATTATTTACTTCCACAATTTATAGAATTTTTTATGCCTGATTTATATGAAAAGGTTGATTTTAGTGTCTTACCAAAATCTTTAGATAATGAATTTAGAACATTGTTTCCAGAATCTGAATCAAATGATAGAAGGGTTGATAAACTTTTTGAAGTTCATCTAAAAAATGGTGAAAATAAATGGATACTTTTAAATATTGAAGTACAGTCTTATGAAGATGAAAATTTTGCAAAAAGAATGTATCAACACTACGCAAGAATTTTTGATAAGTTTGATAAGGAAGTAGAAGCCATAGTAGTTTACACATACAAAACAAATAGGCATAAGTATAAAAAGTACAAAAGTAAGTTTTTAGGAACAAAATTAACTTATGAATTTAGAG
>JBBTGK010000182.1:0-11564 GCA_038060635.1 Cyanobacteriota bacterium
AAAAGAGGAGGACGCACTGAAATTCTTGAAAGTACTTCCTTTGAGGTTGGCAAAGTTTGGTTTGGAACTAAACTTAGGGAAAACTAAACTTGTTAAAATTGGTAAGGTCGAAGCCTACCAAAAAGAACTCCTTGGTAAAAGGATGCCAACCTTTGATTTTCTTGGCTTTACTCACTATTGGGGGAAAAGCAACACAGGAAAATTAAGGCTCAAAAGAAAGACATCTAAGAAGCGTTTCAGGCGTGCATTAGTGTCATTAAACCAGTGGTTAAAGGAACAACGTAACAGACTTACACTACAACAACTATGGAAAATTATTAGCAGTAAAATTCGTGGGCACTATAATTATTTTGGAGTAACCGATAATATTCACACTTTACAACGGTTTGAATACGAAGCAAAAAGATTAATTTTTGCAAGGATAAACCGTAGAAGCCAATGTAAAAGCTTCACATGGAAGGAATTTAACGGATATTTAAAAATATTTCCTCTACCTAAGCCTAAAATTAGCGTTAACCTCGGTTGGTGAATGATTTGGTGAAGAGGCTTGTGCGGGAAAACCGCAGGCAGGCTTCTGTGAGGGTTCAGAGTTGGTAAATAGATGGTTAAAATATTGTGGCACTGTCGGGAAACTAGGCAGAAAACAGAGAAAACAAACCTTAACCTGTACTGTTTATTAACTCCGTTCTACTCGACCCTTACCTCATACAAACATTTTATCTGATAGGTAATTTTCTTAATTTGCCGTTTTTATTTAAAATACCAGCTCTAATTAAATCTTTTGTAATTTTATCTTTCATTTCTTTTTCAGATAATCTCTCTTTATCTTTTATAAAATTATCTCTTTCTCTTTCTAAAACTTCATCCATATTAAACATAGTTTTTATAAGCCTCTAATAAAAAAGTTAATTCTTACATAAATTAATTGTATCACAATCTTAAAGAGTAGTCCGTAATGACTTCAAAAGGCTTTATTTATAAGATTATAGGCTTTTTTAATTTAATTCAAAAATTGTTTATAATATCATGCAATTAAACTGAATAAACTAATATTTATCTCTTCTAAAATCTCTTCTAGTTTATCATCAAAAATCTTATTTATTTTTTTAAAACATTAAAGTTCTAATTCTAAAAACTTATTTGGAACTACTAATAGGTATAAAATGTGTATTCTATCTACAAAAATCTTATCTTATTGCTTCTGGTTTAAGCTACGCTTTCACTACACTTATTAAACAAAAGAATCAAAAATATCATTTTAAACTTGATAATTTAAAGCTAAAATTTTATCTTAAGATGATTCAAATCCTAAAACTCTATCTTTTTACTTAAGTATTTGAATAACTATCACGTATTTTTTGAAATCTTTGTGATATTTTTTCTAGTGAGGCTTCCAAAGCGCTAAAAGCTCCTCTTTCGAAAAGCATTACAGATAAACTTTGTAATCCTATCTTTTCTTGCTCTTCATTGCTTAAATGTAACATAATTTTATCCATTAAAACTGGCATATTTTCATAATCATTATTTTTTAACTTATATAGTAAAAGCTCTATATTTTTTAATATTTCATTATAATGCTCTATTAAGGTAGTATTTACCATATTAATTCCATTTTTTATAATACAAATACATTGAATAAATTTATCATAAGATAGTAGTGTAATTCAATAGTTATTAGTAATATTTTTAATTTTAAATACCTGTATTTATTATTATAACCTATTATAGTGAATCAAATTATGTAGTTTTAGCTGCCAAATCCTATTATTTTTAATTTTTTTATCAAAAACTGCTATAGATTTTAATATTTTTGTAATAATAAAATTAATTTAATCATTTTATATTTTATAATAATATATAGATAGGCAATAAACTTTTGAAGATTTAAAAAAAAGTATATAATGTTAAAAAAATATAATAATCCCTGAGATTTTAAAAATTGATTAAATTAAAAAGTAGTTATTTTATTCTGGTTAAAATTTTTCAACAATACAAAATATTAGGATTTGAATTAACTCTTTTAGACGCTCAAAAATTAGCTTATTTTTTACAAAGATTTGGAGAACCATTAAAACTAGAATATTCTAAAAATTATTATGGACCTTTTGCTCCTGACTTTAATAATTTGTTGATTACTTTAGAACATAATTTTATTACTGGTTTTAAATCAGGTGATGCAAAACCTTTTGATAATTTATTTTTAAAAAATGAGCGAATAGAAGAAGTTGATAAATATATTATTGAAAATTGTTCTATAGAAAAAAAACAGAGACTTAAAATTCTTTCAGATTTTATTGAAGGTTTTGAATACCCTCTAGGAATGGAAATACTTTCTACTGTTGATTTTATTCTTAATGAAAATCCAGAAATTCATAATAATCTTGAAAAATTAGTTTCAACAATACAAACTTGGAGTAAAAGAAAGAAAGAACTAATGAAACCTGAATATATTTCTATAGCATATAATAGATTAATGGAATATAAAGAACATCTTTATAAGGATATTTTTATCACTCAATAGTATATTTTTGTTTTTATAGTAAATAATTTACTATCTTATTTTAGGATAATGGCTTAAACTAAAATAAGGAATATTCTTATTTTAGTTTTAAACATAAAAGATGAAAAGAAGTTTACAAGGTTATTATATACCTATTTCTACAGTGGGAGAAAAAGCTAAAGCTTTTGTACCATCAGAACTACCACCTATTCCTGATATAATTTGGTCACCAGAATTAAGAAGTAAATTTGATGAAGCTTTATTATCATTAGGACGTTTAGATGGAATTACTAATTTTTTACCTGATACATCTCTTTTTCTTTATATGTATGTTAGAAAAGAAGCTGTTCTTTCTTCTATGATAGAAGGAACTCAATCTTCTCTTTCTGATCTTTTAATTTTTGAGTTAGAAGAACAACCAAATGTTCCCTTAGATGATGTTCAAGAAGTTAGTAATTATGTAAGAGCATTAAATTATGGGTTAAAAAGATTAGAAGAAGGTTTTCCATTATCTTTACGCTTAATAAAAGAAATACATGCTGTTTTAATGTCTAAAGGTCGTGGAAGTAAACAAAACCCTGGAGAATTTAGAAAAAGTCAAAATTGGATTGGAGGAACTAGACCAGGTAATGCTTTTTTTGTACCACCTCCTCCTGAATTAGTATTAGAATGTATGGGTAAATTAGAGCTTTTTATACATGATCAACCAATTGCAACTCCAATTCTTTTAAAAACAGCTCTAACTCATGTTCAATTTGAAACAATTCATCCTTTCTTAGATGGAAATGGGAGACTTGGAAGATTATTAATAACTTTATTATTGTGTGAACAAAAAGTTTTAAGTTCTCCTATGTTGTATTTAAGTTTGTATTTTAAAACTCATCGTCAATATTATTATGAATTATTGAATAATATTAGAAATACAGGTGATTGGGAATCATGGCTTGATTTTTTTGCAGAAGCTGTAATAGTAACATCAGAACAAGCTGTTAATACAGCAAAATTATTATTAGATTTATCCAAAGATTCACAAAATAAAATTAATGAATTAGGAAGACAATCTGTATCATGTCAAAAAATCCATCAAATTTTATTAGAAAGACCAATAGCAACTTCAAAATGGATATCAGAAAAAACAGGAATAAGCCCTGCTACAGTAAATAAAAATTTAGAGCAATTAAAATTATTAGGTATTATTAAGGAAATAACAAGCCAAAAAAGGAATAAAATTTTTAGTTATTCAAAATATATTGAAATTATGGATAAAGGAACTGATTTATTATAAAATAAAATATTTTTTATATGTTAAAACAAATTGGGCAAAAAACCCCTACTACTAATAATTATTTTCTAGACCAAGATACATACCAATCAAGTCCTGTATTTTTACTTAATCTAGTTAAATTTTTGCTTTCAATATTTATCAAATATATTTCAGGATTACCATCTTTAGTAGATGTAAAAGCTAAATATTTCCCATCAGGAGACCAAATTGGTAAATACCCTTCAAAATTAGGAGTCAAGGCTATTTTATTACTTCCATCAGAGTTAACTAAAAAAAGTTGATTTTTAAACTGATTATTTTTACTTACAGCTGAATAATATGCAATTTTACTTCCGTCAGGAGAAAATGTTGGTGACCAAGCATCATTACCAACTATTTTACTTAGTTTTGATTTGTCTATATTGATAGTATAAATACTAATTTCTCCATCTTTATTAGTTGAAAACGCAATTTTACTTCCGTCAGGAGACCATGAAGGTCTTCCACTCCATTTGCCTGAAGGTGTTGTAGTAAGTTGTGTTTGATTAGAGCCATCAGCATTCATTATAAAAACCTCCTGACTTAATCCATTTCTCGTACTATGGAAAGCTATTTTACTTCCATCAGGAGACCAAGATGCATCAGAGTTTTGGGCTTCGGTTGTTAATTGTTTTTCACCACTACCATCAGAATTTATTAAATATATATCACCTTGAGTGCCATTTAATTTTCTATAAGAAACATAAACAATTTGATTGCCATCTGGAGAAATTACAGGATCATCATCAAGTACATTGTTATTTGTAATTTGAATAATATTGCTTCCATCTGGATTCATTTTATATATTTCACGATCTAAGCTTGTAGAACTTGTTCCTGAACTAAATACTAATTTACCAACTAATAATGGTACTGGTGTTAGAGCAGGAATTGGAGTGTTAATTACTGTTATTGAGGGAGATGGAGATGGTATTGGTGTTGCTGTAATAGTAGGGCTTGGTTTTGGCTCAATAGTTGGAGTAATCGTAGGTAAAATAGTAGGAATTGGAGTGTTAATTACTGTTATTGAAGGAGATGGAGATGGCATTGGTGTTGCTGTGATAGTAGGGCTTGGATTTGTAGCTGGAGATATTTCAGCTATATTTGTTGGAACATAAACAATTATAGGAGTAGCTGTTGGAATAGGTGTGGGTGTTTCAACGATTAATACACCAGGTAATGGAGTTATTGTTGGCTGAATAAATGGTGGCAAAAAATTACTATCTTCTGTTGTTGGAGAAGGTTGTGTTTTTGTAATAGGTAAACTTGTTGCAACCTCTGTAGAAGAAGAAGAGTATTTTATAGTAGCATTAATAGGTGAAGTTGTTGGTATTTTATCATTAGCACATGCAAAAATAGCTAAACTTAAAATACCTATACTTACTTTTTTAACTTTCATTTTATAAATCCTCTAAAAATATATTTTTAAGAAAAGTAAAAATTACTTATCTTATAATTCTTAGTATGTTTGGCAAAGTAAATAATGAGATAAAATATTAAATATATATTTTATTTCTTAAATGTAAATTAAATTTTTACTCAATAAGTTTTTTAAATTCAGAAGTATCTCTTATATTATCAAAATAAAATTCATTTTTAGCTTTTTCTTTATAAATAGAATCTAAATTGATCGCTTCTGCTAAGTCTTTTATAGCTTTTTCTGATTCCTTTTTAAGAGAATAAACACAAGCTATATTATAGTAAACATCAGGATTAGAAATATATAGATCAAGAGCTTTTTGAAAATTATCTAAAGCTAATTCATAATCTTTCATTGACAAATAAACAGTTCCTAAGTTATTGTAAATAGAAGCATACTGAGTATAAATTTCTATAGCTTTTTTATAGTAATCTATCGCATCAATATACTTATTCAAATTTGTATAAATTAAACCTAAATAAAAATATGAATCTAATTTATCAGGATTATCTGATGTTGAAAATTTTATAGCTTCTTTAAAAGATTCAATTCCTTCAAAATGATGTTTACTTTCATAATAGGTTTTACCTTTATTATAATAATAAGTAAAAATAAATTTACTTTCTATTTCTTGAGCTGGATTAATAATAATTGCTTTATTTGCGTACATAACTGCATTTTCAATATCTTCTAAAAAAGAATAAATTTTGCAAAGAAGTATGTAAGTTTCAAGCATATATTTTGAATTCAAATTAATTATTTTATTCAAATTTTCAATTGATTTTTCTAATTTATCAAATTTTTCTTTATAATTTATATATTTAAGTTTTTTCATCGAAGAAAAGCTATTATTATTATTTATGTCTTTGAAAACTTCATTTTTTAATGTAATAGCAAAATAATATAATAGATCTGATTCTGAATATATAGATGTTTCATTATTACAGATTTTTTTAAGTTCTTCATCTATATCATAATTATTTGGTTCAAATTTATGGAAACAATAAAAATATTTGTATAAAGTATTTGAATTATAAATATTTTCACTAATTTGAAACTTAATAAACTCCTTATAAAAATTTCGTCTAATTTCATAATCTTCAATTTTTTTAAAAAATGGATCTTTATTGGATTCTGAACTCCAAGAATTTTCTTTCCAATATAAAATATCTTGTTCATTATAAGCTATATTTATTTTATCCTTAAATAAAATATTATATTCAGGTTTTAGATCAATTACTTTTTTGAACGAGATTATAGCATTATTCCAATTATATTTTTCATAGCTCTCATTACCAATAAGAATTAATTCTTTAGTGCTATTTAAATCAAAATTTTTACTTTCTTTTTCTAATAGTTTTTTCTCTATTTGTAAAAATATTTTTTTTGAAAAATACTCATAATAATCTTTTTCTTTTTCTGAAAATTCTAAAAAAATATCAAAAAACATTTCTCCCAAATATAAAAATTTCTCGGAAAACTTAATTTCTTCTTTAATTATAATTTTTTGAACAACTAAAACATATTTATAACGTATTTTATGGAAAGTAAATTTCTCAAAGTCTTTTTTGAAAGTTTCAAGATCAATATCTTCATTTAAAGAATTAATAGTTTTATCTAATAATTTATTTTTTAATGATTTATATTCAAGTCTTTTTGCAATTTTGTAATGGTAAATTATATTTTTAATGCTATTTTTGCTAATAATAAAAAATATAATAAAAAGGAAAATTGAAATGTAACTTATATTTAAAAGTAAAAAACTAACTGTTTTAAAACTATAAAAAAATAAAAATATTTTATTTAAAATTGAAATTACAAAACTAATAAAACTAATAAAAATAAACAGTATACTTATATAAAACAGTAATATAAATATTCCAACTAATATTTCTGATATAAATATTAGTTTTTTGAAACTTGATTTTTCAGAAAATATTTTCATTGGTTTAAATATTTTAGAATCATTTTTATTTAGCTTATAAATATAAAAATCATAAATAATAAGATAATATGGAATAAGTGTAATAGCATGAATTAATGAAACAAATTTATGATTATAAAGACTTATAGGGACTATAAAAAAAATAATAACAGCTAAAATACCAAATCTAAGAAAAGAATAAATATCTGAATAAACATCTTCTGATTCTTTTTCTATTAAAATTAAACTATTTAAAAAATTAAAAAATACCATACCTAAACCCAAAACAAAAATAGGGATTAAAATAAAAAAAGTAAAGATATTTTGAAATGAAAATTGAAAATCTATAATAACTAAAGCTATATAAAATATTATTGAAACTGAAATTGAAATAACCGATAAATAAAAATCTAAAACTCTATAAATATTTAATCTATTAACATATTTAAATTTAATATCCTTAAGAATAGGTAAAAATTCTTTTCTTTGTCTATCAAAAATGCTATAAGAAATTGAATCAAGAAATATTATAATTTGTAACTCAATTTCATTATTTACAAAAATTGAGTTTATATCAAGTGAATTAGTATTTTTTTGAGAAGAAAGTATTTTTAAAATGGTATTTTTAACATTTTCTTTATTATTTCTCTCTATATTTACTATTTTTTCAGTTCTTATTAATAAGACATCTTCTGCAATAGAAAATATTTCTTGATATACTTTATTTCTTTCTATATTCATAAAAGGAGATATTTTAAGATTAAAAAACTCGCCATAAATATTTTTTCTTATTGTAAAAACTCTTGTAAGAAAAATTAAGAGTGAAATTGATTTTTGAAAGAAAGGAGCAATATAAGATGCATTACTTAAATGTACTTCTTCAATATAATTACAAGAAAGCTCAACAATTTTTTTTACTTCTTCTTCATTTGTTATTTGATAATAAAAAACTAAAGCATCAGAAATTTTGGGGTTTTTAAATATAATATCCGTTGAGATATACTCTGGAAATTTTTCAAATTTTTTTAATACAAAATATTCATGAAATTTCCTATGAATGAAGCTAAATTTTTTATCACTTGTTATACGTGAAATTTCAGCATTTTTTAGAATAAATTCTGTTATATTAATGATTTTTTCTTTTGAAAATTGCTCACTTAGTTCTTTTTGCAGATCTGTTAAAGTGATTTGAAAACCATATTGTTTTTTTTCAAACATTAAATATGCTAAATTCTCACAAAATTCTACTATTTCATTATTATTTAGTTCTTCATTTTCAATAAAATCTTTGTTATTATTAATTTTAGTATCAATATAATTTGAATAGATATCCATTTGACTATTAGGAAAAGATTTTTTTTCTTTTATATATTCAATTAATAAAGATAAAGTAAATGGTTTTTTTGTAATATCATCTAAATTTTTGACAAGAGTATCATTTATAAGCTTATTATCTTTAATTTCACTTCTAATTAGTTCTAATATTTTATTTTTGTTAAGATCTTCTATTTTAAAAGTTATATCAGGGGATAATTTTTCAATATTAGATTCAAGAAGAATTTTTGTTGACGCAATAATACCTCTCGCTTTTATATTAGAATTTATACTTAAAAATTTATTAATTGAAGATAATATTGTATTAACCTCTTTAACTTGATTACTTAAGTTCATTTCATCGAAAGAATCAAAAATAAAATAAAAATTTCCTTTTGTATAAAACTCATCAAAAATACTATCAAAACTATCATCTAAATTTAGCTGTAATCTTTTAATTGAATATAAAATAAATTTTTTTAGTTCCTCAAAGAACTCATCTTCTTCTCTTATATAATCAATAGGAAAGTCCTTTAAATCTATATAAATAGGAACTAAATCAGGTATATTTTTATTTAAAAGATTTGTATATATTTTCCTTAGAGCACAGCTTTTTCCTGATCCAGAGTCACCTGTAACTAAAATAAGAATATCTTTACTTTTTTTAAGTACACTTTCTATAAGATGATTAGTTTTATAAATTTTTTTGCTATTTTTTTGAGTTATTTGAGCTTCTAATTTTACTAAATCTTTTTCCTTGATGACAGATTTGTAGACTTCACTTAGATTATCATATTTATTTCTTAATCCAATTCTTAAATCATTCAAATTATTAATGATAATGTTATTTTCAGAGTTTAAATTTTTACTATATTTAAGTTGAGTAATTACTGCTGAAAAATGATTTCTTTTCTGTTGATTTTGGTATGAAAGTGCTAAGAATAAAAGACTATCTGAACTAAGATTTAACTTTTTTAAATAAGTAATACTTTGAGTTTTTTCAAATTTTTCAAGAAGTTGAGTAAAATATGTAAAAATATTTATATTTTTATTTTCACTTAATGAGAATAAGGTATTTAATTTTCTACTATATTCCAAACTATTTTCTAAATCTACAAATTCGCCTTCTTCAAAAAAATTATCTTCCTTAATATCATAAAAAATACTTTTAGCTAAATAAAAATCATATATAGAATTATGGAAAAATTGGATTTTTTGATTTGAATCTATAATAAAAAAAGTACTTTTAAGCAATACATCAATAATCTCTGTAATATTTTGATCTATATCAATATTTTTATTTTTATAGTTTAAAATCCACTTACGTGGTGATTTATTTATTATTTGATTAATTAAATTATTTAAAGCTTTTTTTGAAAAACTACTTCCTAATTTTTTAGCTATAGTCATTAAGAGTATCTCGACTGGATGGAGTTCTTTTTCTAAATTATATTCATTTTCATGAGAATTTTCAAAATATTCAAATCTACTTTCTTTTTGATTTAATTTTTTAAAAATATTAAAAATACCTAGCTTTTGTTGCCTTTTTAGACGTTCTCTAGTAAAGACTAAGTATAAATCTGCTTGTGAATTTATCTTACCAATTTCATCTTTTATTGATATTGCTAACCAGATTATAATATCTGCAAATATTGGGCTAGTTATTATATCAATACTTTCTTTATTGATTTTTTCTACTATATCTTTACCTGATTTTTTAGCTATATCCTCTATATATTTAATTGATTTATCAATTGTTAATTTTGATAGTTCCCAAGTATTACCATAATACTTTAATTCATTATAAAAATCACTAGAGTTTAATTTTGCTAAACTTAAGCTACTTCTATGAGCTACTAATAACCTATGTTTTTTATTTAAAGTAGTCTTTTTCAAAAAATCTTTTAATTCTGAAATAATATTTTTAATAAGATATGCATTATTATTTGATATATTTTCTACAACTTCATCATTTATTCTTACTTTATCTGCATTTGTATCAAGGAAAAAAACTATATTATGTGAGTATCTTAGTGCTTGTTTAACAAATTCTTTTTTATTATTTATTGATTCAAAAACTGTTGGTATTATTGCCCCAGTAGAATTACAAATTAAATCTACTATTTTATCTTCATTTATAGTTGTTATATGACTAATATCAAGATAACAGGGTAAAAAGTTTTTAAAAATACTATCATTAGAGCTTTTAGTTAAATTTTCTTTTCTTATTTTATCAGCTATCGATAATAACATAGTAGATTTTCCTGATCCTGAATCTCCAATTATAATTGTTACATTTGATTCTAATTTTTCATCATCAGAAATTAAAGCTTTAAAAATATTTTCTAAATAAGAAGAGTATTCTAATGTATTAATTGCATGCAACTGTTTTCCATTTGAATGATAAATATTAATTTCTAAAGGTCGAAAATTAGGCAAATTAGTTTTATTATTAGTATTAAAAAATTCATCAATAAAATTAGGATAATCTGTCAAATTTTCATCTTTACTGAGATTTTTAATTTTTTTATAAATATCAAATGGTAAATCAAGACCAAATCCAGTATGAAGAAAAATATTATTAGCTTTTGAACTAAATATACTATAATCCCAAAATCTTTCAGGTTTAAATATCTTTTTTTTCATATTTAAATATTCATTTTCTTATAGTAGAGTTTCTTGCTCAATCCAATAATTCATTTGTTCGTATGAATTGGCTACAGCTATTACATATTGAAAATCTTTTAAAGTATTAATTATATCTTTTTTTTCTTTTAAAAAACTTTTTTCATTTATATTTACTGCTGTATCATGAATAATAAGGCAACAGCTATAATTATTTCTTATAGTATTTCTGATAATATTATTAGGAATCATGTTACTTATTTTTTCACTTAGTTCTTTTGTAACTAAATCCATTAAAATATTTTTATTAAAAGAATAATCTTCTACAATCTTATTGAGATCTAAAATTATTGGTAGAGGAGCTTTTTGAAATATAAATGTTAGATTTTCATTGCTTCTATGTTTTGATAGATAATAAGCAAAGTATTCAGCTCCAATTTTTGGAGATTTACCAGCAAAAACGCAAGTAGAAAAACCT
>JBBTGK010000183.1:0-5167 GCA_038060635.1 Cyanobacteriota bacterium
GACGAAGAATTACAAGAACTTCAATTTTCAGAAAATAATGAAAGAAGAGATATTGATAATTTTCAATTGAGTAAATTATATAATTCTTATCTTGAAAAAGGGTTTTCTCAAACTGAAATAGGAAATAAGTTTTCAAAAAGTAAATCTTATGTTTCTGCTATAATTTCATTAAAATTTATTGATACGCCCTTAATAAAGTATTTGAAAGAGTTTCAAGTCTATGGTTGTTCAAAAGAAAAGTTTATTGCAATAAACTCTAAAAAAAATGAAAGTCTAGAGAAATCAAGCCTTCTAGTACATTCAGAATTAAAAAAAATCATTGGTTGGCAACCATTATATAGTATTTCAAAACATGCAGAAAATTTACTTGAACAAAAAAAAGCTTTTATTAAATTATTTAAAAATAATCTTACTAAAGAAGAATTAGAAAATGATTACTTTAAAGATTCAACAGAAGATAAAAATTCATATGATGATTTTATAGTTTTTGAAAATCAGGCAAAAGTTTTTATTAAAAATTTAGATAAAATAAAAGAAAAAATATCTTCAGAACATCATTTTTTATTAGATAGAGTTAATAATGATATTTTAGAATTAAGTAATATTTTACAAAAAAACTCATTGTCTTGAGCAATATTTATAGGGTTTTATGATTAGTAAAATAAGAACTTGTATATCTAATTGTAAAATTCTATAAATAGCTTATTTTAGTTATTATATTTAGACTTTCATTTTTAACTAATTAAATGGGTTAATTAATTTTCTTTTTAGATAAAAACTAAACTTTATCCCAAAAAGATTTTATAAAATTTTTTTTAGAAAAATTAAACATTGAAATGTAAGTAAAAAAATCTTCTTTTCCCATAATTAATTTAGTTGTTTCAGATAAACTTCTTCCTTCTTTTTTCATAAAACTAACTTTTTCCTTAATTTCTGTTAAATAATTAATTTTATTTTGTATTATCTTTTTACCGTCTTCTAAAACACCTCTATGAGAACAAAAAACAGTTGAAAAATCGTATTTTAAAATATCTGTTAAACTTTCTAGATCTAAATAAGGATTTTCTTCTTTTCTTGAATGTGTAATTTTACTAGAAATATATAAATCACCTGTAAATAACCAACCTCTATTTGTTTCCAAATAACAATTCATATCATCAGAATGACCTGGTGTTTTTATAGACAAAAAAACTAAACCAGAGTTTGTTTCTATTTTTTCTGGAGCTATATCAGTATTAAATTTTTTTGGTTTACCCCAAGTATATCTTCTATAAAGTTCTACGATATAACCATTTTTACAATATTCATAAGATAATTCATTAGAATATATTTTTGTATCATAATTTTGTCTTATTTCAAAACCATTACCAGAATGATCTTCATGATGATGAGTAATAAGAATATTTTCAAATTTTTTTTCATCAAGAAAATCTTTGACTTGTTTCCATTGATTCGGTGGTCCAGTATCAATAACAGTTTCATTTATTCGATAAACAATACAGTTTGTATTTATCTTTTTTCCAATTTTCCCGATTTTTATAGCATCGAGATCTTTGTACTTTATTTTTTGATACATTTTAACTTAAAGGCTTACCAATTGTAGTTACATATAAAACAGCTTGAGATTCTGGTATTCCTAATAAATCATTGACTTGTTCGTCAAAAAAACCACCAATACCACTAACACCTAAACCTATTTTAATACAAGCTAAATTTAATCTTTGACCTAAATTTCCAGAATCTAAATGTAAATATCTATATGCTCGTTCTCCATACTTTTCAACAGCTTTTTGTAAATCAACCGTATGAAAAATAACCAAACCAGCATCTTTTCCAAGTTCTTGCCCCAAGCATAAATAATGAATTTCTTTACTAAAATTTTTAAATCTAATTTGTTTTAATTCTTGTTTTTCTGGTGAAAAATGATAACAACCATCATCTATGCCTTCAACATTTGTTATTGCAATATAAGTTTCTATTAATGATAAATCAAAAAAATTAAGATCTGGGTCAAAACCTTGAGATTTATAATCATCTGGTTTATAAGCAAAAGATAATATTTTTAAAACGTCTTCTTTTAATACTTTTTCTTCATTATCATAAGCTCTTGTAGATCTTCTTAATAAAATAGTTTCTTTAAATTTATTTTCCCAATCTATGGTTTCGTATTCTATTTTTTCGCCAAAAGTAAAACTTAACTTAGCAACAGCTTCTTTTTCTCTATTAATAACAGGTTTTTCGATTAATATTTTAGAAAAATCATGTAAATCTCTTATTAATGAATTTTTATTATAAATCTCTTTACTAATACTAGATGGTAAAGCTGTTTTAGTATTTTTTAAGTTTTCATCGGATAAGGTTATAACAGCAAGAGAGCCTTCTTCTTTTTTATCTAACCATAATAAATCAGAGACTTCATCATCTTTAAAACCACCAATTAAATTAGAATATTTTCCAACAAAAGGAGAGTAAGAAGTAATATTTCCAATTATATGCCCTGTATCTAATAAAATTCGTCTATAAGCTCTTTCTTGGTATCTCCACTCACTTCTTTCAAAAACACCTGTAACAATAATTGCTAAATTTGATTTATCAAAAGAATCATGATCAAAACAAGCTTTTTTTAATTTTTCCCAGATATTTTCTTCCCAAAATAAGCTTAAAGAATGGTTTTTTACTTGAAAATTATAAACTCCATTTTCTAAACCCTCATAATTATTAGAAACAAGATATATTTCGGTAGGATATAAACCACCTGCAGAAGGTGCTGCTCTTAGTAACAAAGGAACTGAATATGGAACAATGGCTGTAACACCATTTGTATAATAAAGCAATTCAGATACTTTTTTCATAGTTAATATTTCAGGCGTTTCTTCTGGAAAAAACTCTTTATATCGTTTTGAAATATATTTAGCTAGATCTATTTTTTTGCCTTTAGAATAATTTTTAAAAGGCAATGGTTGTCTATTCCAATCAATTTTATTCTTATTTTTTGATAAGCCTTCAGGTGAATATTTTGTTTCGTTATGATAATATTCTGCAAAACTTTTAATTGTCATTTTTAATTGTCATTTTTTAATAAGTTAAAAGCACTCAAGATGCTAAAACACCTTTAATTTTATCATAAAAATTCAGTTTTAATAAAATATATTTATTCAAAAAAAGTTTGCTATTTCTTTATATAAAAAATTATTATAAAAAAATATATTTTGCAAACCGTTTTTGAATAAATATATTAGAAAAATTGTATAAGATTAACTCTAAGAGCATAAGTTAAAGGGTCTTGTTTTTTTATACTATTTTTTGCTAAAAATGTAGTAGATAATATTGTAGATGGGAATAATTTAACTCCTGCTGAAGCCATATGTGCATTCACATCGGTTCCTGCTAATTGATTATCTGTAAAAAATGAAATAGTTGCATCTGCTTGTAAATTTGTATAGTCATATCCTACAAAAAAGTTCCCAACCTCTTTCAATGTACCAATTTTAGCACTTAATCTAAAGGCTTGATTATCTTTTGAATCGGTAATATTATATAAATAATTACCAGAAAAACTTAAAGGGAAATTTTCATGTAATTTAAAAACACCTTTAGCAAAAATATCTGCTATTCTAAATTGACTTTTAAAATTACCAGCCTCATCAAGTGTATTTGTATTTGTATTTCCTGATAATTTTGCTTCTAATGATTTTTCTTTAGCTATTTTATTTGCTTGTGCAATATTATTTTCACCAATATAATGATAATATCCACCTTTAACATTTAGTGTAAAAAAATCGTCAAAATTCATTTTTGCTTCGGCTAAACCATTTAAAGAAAAAGTATTTCCAAAATCTTTATCCATATTGACTACTACTTCTCCAGCTGTAAAAGATAATTCTTTTAGAAAAGGAGCTAAATCATTACATTTAAAAACTTGTAAAGCCCCTTGTTGTGTCATTTCATCATCAAAATACATATCACTATTTCCAAAAGGATTAGAAAATCTACCAAGAGTAAAATCAAAATTATTATTTGGTTTATATTTTACAAAAAATTTATCAAAATTTAAAGGAACTTTTCCAAAAAAATCAGCCATTTTCCACCAAGTTAAAGTAGTTCTATTTACACCACCAGAAACAAGTCTAACTCCATATCCTATAGGATTATTATCTTTACTATTTATACTTAAACTTGTTCTTACTTGAGGAGTTCCATTAAAAATATCTTTACCAATATCTTTGGTAATCATTTGATATCTAAGACCAAGATCTCCGCTAAGACTAAAAGGAAGTAAATCACTCAGTCTTTTTAAATCTGCTGATTGTTTTTCAGTATTTGTTTCTAACATATCAACTTGATTTTCAATTTCATCTAATTTAGGTTTTATTGCATCAATTTCTAAATAAAAATCGTTAGCAAGTTGGTCTAATATATGTTTATCACTTTCATCATCTATTCTATTATCAACACTAGATAAAATATCTAATATTATTTTAGCAATTTCATATCTTGTGATAGTTCTTTCTCCTTTAAATTTAGAATCTGGAAAATCAAAACTAAAGTTATATTTTTTTGATAAATTTTCTAAAATCTGATAAGTAGATGTATTTTTGTCGAGGTCTATAAAATCTTCTGCATAAACATTAGGAGCAAATGCTGTAAACATAAAAGAAATTAAAGATATAATTAGTGATTTTTTCATTCTTAGTTCTCATAATAAAATTAATAATGAAAGAAATGTATTATATTTATTAACGCTTGTAAAGTTGTAAATTCAAATTTTATAAAAATTTTATCCATTTCTTAATATAAGAAATTTTGAATATAATAGTTTGGTGAATCAAAAAATAAACTATAATTTAGATTATTATAATTTTAAAATAAATTTTTAGTGAAAAAAGTATCCATAATAATAGTAAATTTTAATTCTAGTATTTTTTTAAAGAATTGCATTGAAAGTATATATAAATACACTAATAAAGAACTTTTTGAAGTAATTATTGTAAATAATAGCCCTAATGATAATTTAAAATTTATAAAAGAATTTTTTAATGATATAAAAATAATAGAAAATGAAAGTAATTTAGGTTTTTCAAAAGCAAATAATATTGGAATAAAAGAATCTATTGGGGAGTATATTTTATTTTTAAATCCTGATACTGAAATAATTTCTGATGTATTA
>JBBTGK010000184.1:0-9902 GCA_038060635.1 Cyanobacteriota bacterium
AGAGGCATAACTCTATTCCATATAAGAACATTAGACGTTTTTTTCAAATCTAAAATTTCTTTTTCACTTAAACTTTCTTTTCCTGAAAGTTTTTTTATCGACTCAAAATCATTTTTATTTGCTAAACCATGAGTAACAATAAAATTTTCACCTTCATAATATAAAGGCATTTTTATTAAATATTCCAATATTTTATTATCTATTTTCCATTCATCGAAATTATCAGGATCTAAACCAAAACTTCTTAAAGTTTCATTTCCTCCTTGACCTAACCAAATTCCTTTTAAAGTGGTTCTAAAAGTATCCCAAGATAAATTCATCAAAAAACCAGTATTTAGTTCATACATATCACGATAAGTATCAAATTCTTTAGGAAATGGTAAAGGTAATGGCTTTTTAGAAAAACACTCAAAAGATTGTAAAATCATTACTTCATGATTACCAATTACAGCAAGATGAGTTTTTTTCTTTTCACCTTTAAAAAAATGTTCAAGGACTTCTCTTGAATGATGACCTCGATCTATTAAATCACCACAAGATATTATAAAAGGTTTTACTTTATTTATCTCAGCATCTTCTTTAATTTTACTTTCTAATTTTAAAAGCTCATCAAAGCATCCATGTATATCGCCTATTATGTAATTATATTTTTTATTCATAAAGATTTTTAAATATATAATCCTGACCAAGAAGTTTTTTTATTTTATCATTAGAAATAAATTTTTCTTCATTAAACCCCTTTTCAGGACAAGAAACATTTACAAAAGATTTAGTAATTCCGTAAGACCAAATATCTTTCCAAAGATATTTTTTTCCGTCGCTAAGATTAAATCTTTCTGATGACATATTAGATTCTAGCAAAAGTAACAGTACATTGACAATATCTTTTATGTGAATAAGGTTAACAGTTTTATAACAATTTTTTATTAAACCTTTATTTAACCAATTAAAAGGATTTTTTTCTTCTCCCCATATTCCAGAAAGATGTAAAATATTAGATTGTTTTTCATTAAGATATAACTCTGATAGTGTTCTATCTAAGGTTAAATCTAACTCAGAATTTTCTGTTATAAAACCTGTTTTATCTTTGTAAAGAGAAGTTGTACTTAAAATTATTTTTATTATAGAATTTTTATTTTTAACAACATCATAAAGTTTTTTTGTCTTTTCTAAATTATTTAAACTAAAAAAACAGATTATTATACAATTATCTGGAATATTATTATAAGTACTTTCATCATTCAAATCAAAAATAATTGAATTATCTGTTTCTTTTATATAATTATTTTCTTTAGGATTTCTAGTTGAAACAAAAATAGAATAGTTATATTTTTCAAGTTTTTTTTTTAGATGGTAAGCGACAAAACCATATCCTAATAACAATATTTTTTGCATTTTAAATTACTTTATTTTTTTTATATAATCATAAGCTTTTTTTATATCCATAAACCTTTGCTTCGCAAATTCAACAATATCTTTATGTAAATTTAAAGCTTGAATAGTATCAGGATGAAAACTTTTAATTAATTCTTTGTATTTAGCTTTTATTTCTAACATACTTGATTGTTTCGTAGATTCTAATATTTTATAACACCATTCTTCAAATAAAGTCCCATTATTTTCTAAATTATTAGAATTATTATTTAAATCATCAAAAAATTTATTTAAAAAATCATAAAAATCTTCTTTATATCCTTCTTCAACTACTTCCAAATTCCACTCTTGGTCTAATACAAAAGAAATGAGGGATACAAAAAAACAATTATTAAAATTAATGCTTGGATTATATTCTGCAAAAATATTTTTACTTTCTTTTTCTAGTATTTTAATATTTAAGTTTTCTATATAAGAAAAATCTAGTTTATTTTCTTGAGCTTTATTTATATTAAGTATAAATAGTATTTTTTTTATATTTTTATCAATTTTATCTAAATTTAAGTTTATTGTTTCTCTAAAATCTTTATCCGTTCTTTTATTTACAAGTTCTAAAGAACCATCATTGCTTATTTTATTATTAAAAAATACAATATATTTTTCAGAAATTAACTTATTATTTTTATCTAACATAAGTATCATAGAATCAGTATTTTGATATAAAACACTTCTTTTTTTTTCTATGGCATTAAAAAATATATTGATTGAAAAATTATTTATTTTATTTCCCATAACTAAATTTCTACTGAATTTTAATAAAAGTTGTTGCAATACATGATGGAATTCCTAAAAAAAGAACTAAAATAGCAACAATTGCATATTTTTTTCCTAAAATTATTTTTTGTTCATCTTTTGATGTAATGTATGTTAAAGCATGTCCTATCAAAATTGACAAATGAACAGGTATTATAAGAAATAACAGTTTTGATGCCGTGAAATAAGAATCTGTAATACTTGAAAAACCTAAAGAAAAAAGCTTTGTAGCTATTATATAAGAAAAAAGAATCAATAAGTTTGATTTTATTAATTTTCTAATATTAATTGTATTGTCTTCTAATTTCTTCAAGATACTCTCTTTTTTCATCCCTATAAAAAATATTCATTGTCTCAAATGGTATAATTTTACCATCTTTATTTACAATATGAACACAAGATTTTTTTATTGCTCTAACATCAAAGTTATAAGGATCCATAAATTGCATTATTATTATTCTAAATAAATTTTCATAAGATAAATTTGGTGCAGATACAGTAGGTAAGCAACATAATAATGAATTTACTGTTCCTGTTATTTTATCAACTGAATTTGCAGTACTAAACATTTTTAATAAATTTTCTTTTAATTTTTCATCTTTTTCATAAATAATAGTATTTCTCGAACCATCTAATAAATCATTTGGATCTATCATATTTGTTAAGGGTAAAACATTTCCATCAAGTTTTAACGCATAAGCCATAACTAATGCATCTGGATTACATGGAACAGGTATTAAGTCATTTGGTTTAAAAATATTTGTTTGTTCTAAAATATCGCTTCTAACTTCTGTTAATGTATATCTTTCTGTTGAAGGATCAAAATTTTCATTTCTTCCTGCAATTTGAACAGGTTGAAAAGTAACACCTCTTATACATTTTTGTTTTAAGGCAAATTCAATTATTTTACCAATTTCATTATTATTAACATTTTTTTGAACAGTTACAACAAGTGTGGTTGATAAATTGTATTTATTTAAATTATCAATAGCTTTTTTTCTTATATCTCTTAAATCCTTACCACGTAGTTTTTCTAAAGCTTCTTTTTCAAACGAGTCAAACTGTAAATAAATTTCAAAATTAGGCATATAAGTAGCTAATTTTTTTGTAAACTCTTCATCATTAGCAATTTTTATTCCATTTGTATTTAACATCAAATGTTTAATATGTTTTGTTTTTGCCATATCAAGAATCTTAAAAAAATCTGGATGTATTGTAGGTTCTCCACCACTTATTTGAACAACATCAGGCTGCCCTTCATTTTCAACTATAATATCAAACATTTTTTCAATTTCTTCTAATGTTCGATGTCTTCCATAAGTTGGTGAAGATTCGGCATAACAAGTAGGACAAGTAAGGTTACATCTATCTGTAATTTCAATAATACTTAAACATGAATGTTGTTCATGATCAGTGCATAAACCACAATCATAAGGACATCCATAATGCGTAGGCATATTAAATTTAAGTGGAGTTTCACTTCTTTTTATATAATTTCTACAGTTTTTATAATATTCAATATCAGTTGCAATAAGAACTTTTTGATTTCCATGCTCTTTACATCTTTTTAGCATATAGACATTTTCATCTTGAAAAACTATTTTTGCATCAACTCTTTTTAAACATTCATTGCAAATACTTAGGGTAAAATCGTAATAAATATAATCTCTTACTGGCATTAAAACTCACTATTTTGATAAAATTTTGTTTATTTTTTCCGTGTCAAATATTTCTATATTATTTACATCTGCATAATTTACAGCAGATAATGAAAAAGAACCTTTAGATAAAAACATATAGATTGAAATATTTTTCTTAATCGCTTTAAAAAACATTTCTTTTAATTCTTCTTCTTTTATTATATTACTATTTTTTGAATAATTTATTAAAATCTCTTTATTATTTTTATCTATAGCAACTATCTCAACAATTTCATTTTCTAATATTTCTGATCTTACTAAATTAAAATCTTTTTTATTTAAAAATAAAGTTATTTCATCTTTTTCTAAATTAATACTATTATTTTCTTTTACTATAATATTATTATTCATCATCAAAGAAAAATTTTTAAGATCTGATATTTTTGTATTACTATCAACTATTTTTTCTTTTTCATTATCATCAATTGTAGAGCTACCAATAAAAACAGTGCTTTGTGAAACTTTTGAATTCATAGATTTTTCTAATGAAAATATTTTTTCATCCATTTCTAATGGTTCTATTTCAAATAATTCATACAACTTAAGATCATAATTATATTTATTTTTAAATGTATCTATTTTTTGAATATGCTCAAGTTTTTTATTTTTGACTGAATTATAATCATCTTTTGTTATATCAAGAGATAAAACATAAATATTTTTTTCATCGGTTTCATCTTTTTTAGATAATTTTATGTTTAAATATATACGAAAAATAGTTGGAATAGAATTATATATTTCCTCTATGGCTTTATAAGCACAAATAAAAGTTTTTTCTGAATATTCTTTTTTTATTGCCAAAAAATGTTTTTTTTGAGTATAAACTTCTCCATTTTTTAAAGTTATTTGTTTTTCTGAATCTATTATATCTTCTTGATCTGCTAAATTAATAGTAATTGAAACTTTAGATTTATCGTATAAAATAAAATTTTGAGTTTTTATAAAACCCGCTAATTTAGAACTTTTAAAAATTCTATCAATAACTTCTTTTATTACACTTAAATCACCTTTTTCTAATTCTTTTAATTCTTTTTCTTTTTTTATTTTTAATTCAACTTCTAGATCTTCTTTAAGTGATACATAATCCTGTTTTGAAATGTTACTAATTTTATCTTTGTTTTCGTTCAATCTTTTTATAAATAAAAAAATAGAAACACCAATAAAACCTGTAACCCCTAAAAAAAGTAATACTCCAAAAATAACATTCATATAACGTCCATAAAACTATTTTAGAATATAGATATTTTTTTCATATCTATATTCAATAGTTTAAATAAAATAAAATACTTTATACAGATAATGCAAAATGTTCAGCTGATTTTTTCAAAGATTCAGCTTTATCAGTTTTTTCCCATGGAAGATCTAGATCATCTCTACCAAAATGTCCATAAGCGGCAGTTTGTTTATAAATAGGTCTTCTTAAATGTAATGCATTAATAATAGCTCCTGGTCTAAGATCAAAATGTTCTTTAACTATTTTTAATAGAGATTCTTCTGATATTTTACCTGTACCAAAAGTATCAAGCATAACAGATGTTGGTGTTGCAACACCAATTGCATAACTAACTTGAACTTCACATTTATCTGCTAATCCAGATGCTACTACGTTTTTAGCGACATATCTTGCTGCATAACAAGCAGAACGATCTACTTTTGTTGGATCTTTTCCAGAAAAAGCACCACCACCATGTCTTGCATATCCACCATAAGTATCAACTATTATTTTTCTTCCTGTTAAACCAGCATCACCTTGAGGTCCACCTACAGTAAATTTACCAGAAGGATTTATAAAAAATCTTGTATCAGATAATAATTCATGAGGTACAACAACTTTAATTACATGTTCCATAATATCTCTTGTTATTATTTTTTGAACTTCATCATTATCTGTAACACCATTAATACTTACTGAGTGATGTGCCGATACAACTATAGTTTCAACTCTTAATGGCTTTCCATTTTCATATTCAACTGTAACTTGTGTTTTTCCATCTGGTCTAAGATATGGAAGAGTTCCATTTTTTCTTACTTCAGTCAATCTTCTTGAAAGTTTTTGAGCTAAACTTATTGGTAATGGCATTAATTCTTTTGTTTCGTTACAAGCAAAACCAAACATAAGACCTTGATCTCCTGCTCCAGTAGATTCTTCAGATTTTCCATTATCATCTTCATTTCTTGTTTCGACAGAAGTATTTACAGCACCTGAAATATCTGGTGATTGTTTATTTATAGCAGTTTGAACGCTACAAGATTCTGCATCAAAACCACCGCAGTCTTGATTATAACCAATTTCGGCTAATGTTTTTCTTACTACAGAGGGGTAATCAATTATAGCAGTAGTTGTTATTTCACCTGTTACAAATAAAAGACCTGTTGTTGCTAAACATTCACAAGCAACTCTACCCATAGGATCTTGAGCTAAAACAGCATCAAGTATTGAATCAGAAACCTGATCACATATTTTATCGGGATGACCTTCAGTTACAGATTCTGAGGTGAAAAGATATTTTCCTTTTGACAACACACCAAATACTCCTAAAAAATTAAATATTTAAATAATAATACTATATAGTGATAATAATACTAAATTAATTATTATTTACAGATTAAAGATTATATCAATTCTTATTAAATTTGTAGTATTCAAAAATAAAAAATTTAATATATTATTTAAAATGTTACTTTTGTTAATTATTTTTTAGATCTAAAAAATAGACTCGTCAATAAGCTTTTTTGCTATAAAAACAGAATTTTCAATAATTTCTAAATTAGTATAAAAATTATTTTTTGCAATATATTCTTTCACTATATTTCTAGCAAAAGTTCCGATAGAAACACCTTGAAAGTTTACATTATTTTGTTTTGCTAATTTTGAGGTTAAAGAATTAGTACCACCTGATAAAAGAATATTTATTTCATTTTTTGTTTTATAAATAGTTTTTTTAGTTTTTTTATCAATAAATTTATTAAATTTTTTATTTATTATATCTGCTATGGCAACTGCTTGAAGTGTTGTATTAAAATCATCTTCAGATCCACTCATAGGTATTCCATCAGCTTGAATTATTAATCTTTCTCCAGAAATTTCCTTTGCTTTTTTTATTCTTTCTTCTAATTGAAAATCAGAAAGATGTTGTCTATCTAAACACATTGAAATATGATTTTTAGGGTTTATTTGATTAATTAAAGACCATTCTTGAAAAATAAAATCATTTTCTTTTATTCCTGCATGAAGTTCTATATGTTCAGCTCCTAAAGATAAACATTGGGGTAAAATTTTTTCAAGATCTTTTTTATTGTGATTATAATAAATTGAATCAAAATGGCATATATCACTACAGTTTCCACAACCAATACATTTTTCTTTTTTTATTATTAAATTACTAGGAATAGCATCTGTAGGGCATACAGGAATACAAAGATTACATGTAACGCATTTATCTAAATCAATAACAGCTTTTCTTACATGATGATCTCCTGCCATTCCTACACTTACTGTTATAAAAGGTCTGTAAGGTATTTTTATATCTAATTTTTTTGCATAAAAAAAAGCTTCTTCAATTCCATTCATGCAAGATTCTACTACTTCAGGAGTTGAAGATATATCTATTCCAGAAGTTCCTGCTAAGGTATAAATAATTGTAAGTTTTTTTACTTCTTCTAAATCTTCATTTCCTGCACCGCAAACTAATTTAAAAAATTTACTTTTTTCAAGTAAATCTTTCATTAATTCATATCTATCCATTACTCTTTAATTTATTTGTTAGTGTTACTAAAACTCTTTTTAGTAAATCTTTATCAACTTTAGAATATAATTTTCCTCCTGCTTTTATATTAGGGCCATAAGAACATTGCCCCATACAAGAAGAGGTAAATAGTTTTATCAAATCTGAATCTTTAGGTGAATCAATTTTTGTTTGTAAAATTTTTTCAAGAGCTTGAGAAAACTTTTCATTATTATTTTTTTTGCATGTTGGACCAAGACATACATATAAAGTATTTTCTTCTCCATTAATATCATTCATAAAATATTAAAACCTAAAACTATAGTACTATAAAAAATAATTGCTATAATTAATTATCACATATTATTTGAAATGTTATTTTGGAAAATTATATTAAATAATGGAAAAAATATTAAAATCGTTACTTTTTTATAGCCCTCAGAGGCTTGAAATACTTGGCAGTCTTATTGAAGAGAACCATGATGTTTCTAAAAGAATATTTGTAAATAGAACTGTTAGAATGGATGAAATAAAACATATTGGTTTTGATATGGATTACACTCTTGCTGTCTATAGAAAAAAAGAAATAGAAGAATTAGCGTTTATTCTTACGTTAACAAAGTTAGTTGAAAATAAAGGTTATCCTGACATTATTAAGCATATAAAATATGATGAAACGTATGTAATTAGAGGCTTAGTTATAGATAAACAAAAAGGTAATATTTTAAAATTAGACAAACATAAAACAGTAAGAAGAGCAGATCATGGAACAAGGGCTCTACATGAAAAAGAAATAAAAGATGAATATACTTCAGGTAAAATAAAAGCTGTAGAAGAAAGATATTTTTCAGTTGATACACTTTTTTCACTTCCTGAAGCTTATATGTTCGCAAAAATGGTTGATATGATAGATTTAAAAGAAATAAATAAAAATAGTTATAATGAACTTTTTGATGACATAAGAGTATGTATAGATATGATCCATAAAGATGGTAGTTTAAAATCAGAAATATCTAAAAATCTTGATAAATATATTGAAAAAGATCTTAAATTACCATTAGTACTTGATAAATTAATTGAAAAAGGAAAGAAACTTTTTTTACTAACAAACTCAGAATGGAGTTATACAAATACTGTAATGAGTCATTTGTTAAATAATACTATGCTTGAATATAAAGATTGGACTGATTTTTTTGAAATTATATCTTGCCATGCGAGTAAACCTGATTTTTTCAAAGAAAATAATAAATTTTTTGAAGTAAATAAAGATAATGGTGATTTTTTTACCCATGAAATTAATAACCTTGAAAAAGGAAAAATTTATGCAAAAGGAAATTTCCAAAAACTAGAAGAAATAATAAATTCAAAAGGCGATGAGATTTTATATGTTGGAGATCATATTTATGGTGATATTTTAAGATCAAATAAAGAATCTGGTTGGAGAACGGTTTTAGTTATTGAAGAATTAGAAGAAGAAATAGAAAAAACTCAAGAATCTTATTATGATATGAAATCTTTAAGTATTTTAGAAGAAAAAAGAGATAAATTAGATTATGAGCTTATAATATATTCTAATAAACTAAAAAAGCTTCAAAACTTCAAAAAAAATAATTACGATAATTTATCTGATGAAGAAAAAGAAATTACAAATAAAGGCATTTCAGATCTAATAAATGCCGTTAAATCATTAGACACTAAATTGCATAAAGTTGTTCATCAAATATTAAAAGCAAAAAAGAGAATAGATACCTCTTTTCATAAAAAATGGGGCCCTATTTTTCATGAATCTGATGAGATAACAAGATTTGGAGAACAAGTAAGAGATTATGCTTGGATATATACAAGTAAAATAAGTAATTTATTTTATTATCCTGCTAATAATTACTTTAAATCTCATCGTGATGTAATGCCTCATGAAAAATCGATGCTTTTTTTGTAGACTATATGTATTAAAATTTATAATAGAAAGAATAAGAATTTAAACTACAGATTTATACATATTAGACAGACAAGCTACATATTTTATAAATATTAATTTGTAGTTAATTTGTTTAATCTGAGTAATCTGTAGTTTAAAATATTCTTTACATATAAAAATCTAGAGAATGAAATTGTTTTTAATTAAAAAGTTGATTAAATTTAGGTTAAGATTAATTACAATTTACACAGTGTGTTAAAGGTAAGTTTATAATAATATTGTGATTTTAATTACTAAAAAAAAAATATTTTTTTTTGCACTTAATTTTACGGTTTAAAATAAATAATATAACTTTTTTAGGAGAGATTTATG
>JBBTGK010000185.1:0-7310 GCA_038060635.1 Cyanobacteriota bacterium
TACATGTATATCTTATTGAACAAGGTGGCTTCAGCCCCTTGAAAATAATAGCTCTGGGTAAATTAGTTTTGATAAAAATAATTTTAATGTTTCTTATTTATTTTGTATTAACTATCATCAGTATATTTCAGAATATAAATTTATCGAACTCAGGTTACTTAGTAAAACATAAATTTTACTCGAAACTATGTTATTTTGAATTAGCTCTTAATTAACTAGTAAAATAATCTTTATTGTTTCTAAAAAAATTATAGAGTTCTTTTTTAATCAAAAAATGTTCTTCTTTTTCTAATAATAAATCGGTATCTATTACTTCTTTTGCAACTTTTTTTGCAAACTCTAAAATAGCTGTATCTCTTACCAAATCAGCCAATAACAAATCTGGCAACCCACTTTGACGAGTTCCCAAAAACTCGCCAGGGCCTCTTATTTTTAAATCTTGTTCTGCAATAATAAAACCATCATTAGTTTCTGTCATTATTTTAAGTCTTTGTTCACTTATATCACCCATTTTATCAGTAACTAATAAACAATAACTTTTATCAGAGCCTCTTCCTACACGTCCTCTTAATTGATGAAGTTGAGCTAAACCAAATCTTTCTGCATTTTCAATAACCATTACGGTTGCATTAGGTACATCAACACCAACTTCTATAACAGTTGTAGAAACTAAAATATCTAATTCTTTATTAACAAAGCGTCTCATTTCTTCTTCTTTTTCACTATTTTTCATTTGACCATGAAGAATTCCTATTTTAAATTCTGGAAAAATTTTATCTTGCAATTTTTTTGCTTCTACTACTGCTGCCTTAGCTGTTATTTTTTCAGATTCTTCAATAAGTGGAAAAACAATATAGGCTTGTCGCCCTTTATTTACTTCTTCTCTGATAATTTTCCACATTAATTGCCTATTACCTTTTATAACTTTAGTATCTATTGATTTTCTTCCTGGTGGTAATTCATCAATTATAGAAACATCTAAATCTCCATGTAAAGATAAAGCAAGTGTTCTAGGTATTGGAGTTGCTGTCATTGTAAGAACTTGGGGATTTTTACCTTTATTTTTTAATTCTGCTCTTTGCATTACACCAAATCTATGTTGTTCATCAACTACAACTAAACCAAGATTTTTGAATTTTACATCTTCTTGAATTAATGCATGAGTTCCTACTACAATATTGGTATTTCCACTTTCAAGCTCTGATAAAGCAAGATCTTTTTGTTTTTTTGTTAAACTTCCTGATAAAAAAGATGCTTTTAGACCCAATGTATAACCCCATAAAGCAAATTTTCTAAAATGTTGTTCTGCTAAAATCTCTGTAGGAGCCATAATAGAACCTTGAAAACCATTTTGAACTGCCATGAGTAAAGTTAAAAAAGCTACAACTGTTTTTCCTGAACCTACATCACCTTGAACAAGTCTGCTCATTGGTTTTGGCGAGGCTAAATCTATTGAAATTTCTTTAAAAACTCTTTCTTGTGCATTTGTAAGAGTAAAAGGTAAAATTTCTAAAAATTTATTTACATATTCTCCATTACTTTCTAAAACAACTGATTTTGTATTTACTTCATTTAATTTTCTTTTATATGCAAAACCTAGCTGCATATAAAAAAACTCATCAAAAATAAGTCTGTATCTTGCTCTTTCCAAAAGTTCCTCATCATTAGGAAAATGAAATTCATTTAAAGCTTGAGGTAAATTAAGCAAATTATATTTTTGTTTTAGCCATTCAGGTAAAGGATCTTTTATTTGGTTTGAAAAAGTATCTAAAGCTGTTTTTATTGTTCTTCTTAACCATTTTAAATTTAAACCCTCAACTAATGGATACACAGGTACAATTCTATTTGCATGAAGGGAAGTACTTTCTTCTATTTCTACTTCTCCCAAAACTTCTGTTTCTGGTTTATCTATAGCTAATTTTTTAGAAAAACTATCTATTTTTACTTTACCACTTAAAAGAACTTGTGCATTTTCAGGAAATCTTCTTTTATATTGTTCTTGCATATATTTATTTGCACCACCATAAAACCAACTTGTTACTATTTTTCCTGTTCCATCGTTTACTGTAAGAGTTAAAATTGTTATATTTTTATTATTTGGTGGAGTAAAACATGTAACACTTTTTATAATACCCCAGATAGTAACCAAATCACCTATTTTACAATCTTTTATCTTAGTTCTATTTAAATAATTAAGATGTTTTCTTGGATAATATCGAATAAGATCTTTTAAAGTATGAATACTTGCCAAAGCTAGATTTTCAGCTAATTTTGAACCTATTCCTTTAACAGATTGAACAGAATAATCTTCCCAATTTGTAGAAGTTGTTTTTGTATCTTTTATTGCATTAATTTCAACTTTTTTGATTTCTTTATTTGGAATAATTATAGTTTTTTCTTCTATTTTTATTTTTGAAGGTTTTTCAAGATTATCTAATAATTTTTCAATAATTTTTTTTCTATCTGCTATGCAAAAATCATCATATTTTTTTAAATCATCAATAATTGAAGTAAAAAAGCCTTTTTTTTCTTTATTAATACTAAAATTTTTTGCTAAATAAGAAATTTGATTTATTAAAAAATCAGAAAAAACTGATTCTAAACCTTGTGAGTTACTAAATCCTTTTTTTCTTTCATAAGCAATTGATCTATATATTTTTTCTTTTGTAATTTCCATTTTTAGTTAATTTTATAATATTTATCTTTTCAAGATATTTTTAATAAACTAATTATTTGTTCTTTTTTAACAGAAGGAAAATCTTCTAAAAAATTTTCTATAGTTTCTCCTGTTTCTAAGTAATCAAATAAATTAGTTATAGGAACTCTAGTTTCTGAAAAAACAGCTGTTCCTCCTAATATATCTTCATCTATATTAATAAATTTATTTATCATTTAAACACTCATCAAATTAAATTGACCTAATTATATAATCATATCATCAATAAATTAATTATCCTTATATAGTAATATTTTTTGTTAAATAGATAAAAAATTTTAGGATTAAAATATTAAGTGTTTGTTAAATATAGAATTTTTTTTGAATAAAATAATATAATCAAATATGAAATATTTTTTAAAAGGTAAATATTATGGAAATTAGTGGAAAAATGGTAGCTGGAACAGCTTTAACACTTGGTGCAATGGTATTAACAGCTCCTGTTAGTGTACCTTTAGCAGCAGCAGTTGGAATGGTTGGTTTATTTGCTAGTGCAGCTAATGCCTTAAAAACATCTCATTCTCAAGGTAGAGAAGCTGGTAAATAACTCTGTAAATATTATAAACAAGTAATAATTTGATGTCTGAAACAAAAGAAAAAAAATTTATAACAGATAGATTAAATACAAATCCTCCAAGTAATGATCTTCTTGAAATGAGGAAAGCTGTTGCTGGAAATATACCTAGTGAAAACATCATAGAATTTTTTATAAAACCAGATGAATTAGATGAACTTAAATCTAGTATAAAAAAAGAAACTAAAGGTAACTGCTATTTTTTTACTAAGGTTCTTGATAATGAAGTCAGTGTTATTTGTTTTTATGATATTAAAGGTATTGCTGAAGTATTTGATCAAGAAAAAGAAAGATTAGGTTTAGATAAAGGCATTGATATGTCTTTTTCTGACTTTAAAAAAAGTGTTTCTTTAGCAGATAAACCTTATTCTTTTTTAGACGATTAAAAAACTTGTCTTAAACAGGATTTTATTAAAGATTAGATGATTAACAAGATTTGGATTGTATTCATCTTTTTTTGTTCTGTTTTTATTATTTTCTAGTTAAAAAACAAACACTCTAATCTCCTGTTAATCGGCAAGTCATCTGTTAAATCCTGTTCAAGGCTGATTCCTAATAAATAAAAGAGATAGGATAAATGCCATAATTATTACTAGAAATAGGTAAATTATAAACACCATCAGATTTATTTGTACTCATTGTTGAAACCCAATTTATAATATATTTAGACATATTTGTATTAAAAGGATCTGAAATATTTCCATCATTTATACTATCAGCATTCATAGAAATAGATGGTTTTCCATTATTTCCTCCAGACGGAAGATAAATTCTTATTTCAGGACTTAAATCTCCTGTTGATAAAGTGTTAAACCATTTTTGAAAAATTGTAGAAGAGCCTCCATAAATTAAATTTGGATCTTCTGATTCCCAAACAATTCTAAAATCAGATTTATGAATTCCAGATGATTGATTTATAGAAACGGATGGTAAAGAAACAGATGAGTTAGTTTCATTTATCTTGGTATCAGTTTTAAAAACACCATTATTTGAATCATAAATAACAGATCTTATTCCATCAGTATTATCAGTACTTCCTGTTGTTTGCCATGTAACAACAGCATTTCCATCAAAATCAAAAGCAAGATCTGGATTGCTTTGCAAGCCAGTTGTAAAATTATTTACTCTTTTCTCAGAATCCATATATAAATAATCAAAACTTATTTTTCTTTGAAATAGACCATTAGTATCTCCTGTACCATTTCCTTCCCAAACAAAAAGAGTTTGTCTTACTTGAGGTATATTTTTATTTGGTGTTATTGCTACTTTTGGATGATGATTATTTATAGAAGTTTCATTTATTTTTACTTGATTTCCACCAAAATTAGCATTAGAATAAATTCTTCTCATAAAAATACCATCTGTATTATCAGTACTTCCTGTTGTTTCCCAAACAATAACAGCATTTCCATCATCATCCATTGTTACATCTGGATTAGTTTGATGTCCATTTACAAGTTGATTTACACGAGGTTCTATTGCTGTTATTTGATTTCCATTTATTGCATATTTTTTGAAAAAAATCGCACTTGTTTCAGGAGTAGGATAATAAAAATCACCAAAACCACTCCATGTAACAATAAAATCGCCTGTTTCTCTATTAATTGCAATAGCAGGATTGGTTTGATCTCCAGGTATATTATTACCATCAGAATTTACTTGAAAAATAGCAGATAAAGGAATTCCATCTTTATTAAAAGTTTGTCCTAAAATATCCCAACCTGTTCCAAGACGATATTCTTGCCATACTAAAGCATAGTTACCATTTTTATCCATAACTGATGAAATATTAGATCTTTTTGTATAATTATTAGGATTATAGACATTATTTGACTCTAATGAAAGTTTAAAATTACCTATAGCAGATTGACAATTTGTTGCCTCTTCATAAGTTGAAACTTGAATAGTATAAAAACCACTTTCTGTAAGTGTTCTTTCAATATAACTATCTAAACCAAAAGTATCATCATTTACTTCAATTGGTGTAGTTGAATTACTTGGAGAATATAATCTTAAATAAGCATCATTTGCATCAAGTTCTGATTGATTTATTTTTATGCTTTGCCCTGATTGTGAATAAAATCTGAATAATTTAGATTCATTATCAAGAGTAAAAGTTATAGGATCATTTATAGGAATTGCACCTGCACTTATTGGTGTAATAGGAGTATTTATACAAGCTTTTGTTTTAAATTTAAACTTTTTTTTCATCGCTAGTTTTTTATTTATTTTTTCGGTTTTTATTTTTTTTTCATTCTCTAAATCTGTTTTATTTTTTGGATTATAATTACTTAGATCTACTTTATAATTATTTTTTGCTTTAGTAGAAAAATTCATATTTTCTTTATTAATTTCATTTGTAGTATGAGTGTTTTGTAAAGAACAAGAAAAAGCAAAAACTGTTGCAATACTACCTGTTGTGATTTTTTTTAAATTCATATATAAATTTCTCCATTAAAAATATACGAGCTTTTACTAGCTCTTTTTTGTTACCTATAAAAATGTTTTATTTTATGTACTCAAGAAAAATAAATTATCCAATGTGTTTGTGTAGGAGCGTTTTTAAAACGCTTCTTACACAATATTCTTATCTTTTTACTTTTCACTCTTTACTTATCACTAAGTATTTTAGTTAAGCAGATTCATTTGCACTTAAAACATTTGAATCAGATCTTAATTTATCAATTAGTTCTTTTATATTTGTATGTTCTACAGAAATATAAAATATGTCAGCTTTATTAGGATAATATGAACCATAAACAAGTTCTGATTCTTTTTTTTCGTATTCTAATTGAGCTTCTGTTTTTGTTAATGCAGAATCCGTTGTTTCTAACGTTCTTACATTATATGATTTCATTATTTCGTTTATGTTTGTTATATCATAGCCTGATAATGATTTAAATTCTTTTTTTTCAAAGTTTCCAGCCCTTATTTTATTATCACTTTTAAAAAATACTGTAATATGTGAGTTTCTTATACCTTCATTAACTTCTTTTACCACATCAAATTTTGGTGTTGATGATGTATTGTTGCTAATAAATTCTGATTTTATTTGTTCTTCTGTTCTACTTACTATTTTTATTGGTATAAAAGTGTTTGAGTTAGATGAACTAGATGAACCAGAAGAGTTAGAAGTATTTTGATTTGGTAAAATAGAACTAACTACAGGTGTTTCAGGTTTTATTAGTTTTACTTCACTAACTATTACTTTTTTATCTTCTATAGGTAGTAAAGGATTGTCATTTCTTATAATATTATCGTTTTTTTGTTCAATAATATTATTTTTAACCTCTTCTTTAACAACCACACTACTTTTTATCTCTTTTTTTAATTCAACATTATTAACTGGTTTATTAGTTTGTTGTACCATACAAGAGGTTAGGAGTAGTAAAGGGATTATAATTTTTTTCATTCTAACCACTTGTAGAACCCGTTAAATTATCGTAATTACAAGAACGAACAATATAAAAAGGTCTAAGTTTTGTTATTAATAAACCCATTTCTTTATTTTTTAATACTATAATATATCTTGATAAAACATTTGGAACATCATATCCAACTTTTTCGCTTAATAATTCATCTTCTGATGCCTCTTTTTCTGTTAAAGATTGAGCAACTACTTCAGAATCTTTAATATCAAAATCTTTCATTATTTGATTTATATTATCAATTTGAGCTTTTAAATTTAAATCAATATTTGTTAATAAAGATTTAAATTTAACTGTATCATTAATAATAAGTATATTTGTAATGTCACGTCTAATTTTACTCTCATCTCTAAAAACTAGCTCTATTTTACCATCTTTAAGTGTTTCAGGCGGTAGAGGCTTTATTTCTGAAAAATTTACTGGTGTTGGAGGTGGTTGATCTGCAAAACTAATAGAAGGACCAGCGCCCAAATTTGAGGCGTTTGATGGATCTGGTGGTGGTGGTAAAGTAAAGCCTGAATTAGTCGAATTATTAGCTGTTGGTGATGGTGTTGGAATTGGAGGAATAAAAGTAGATTGACTATTTACAGAA
>JBBTGK010000186.1:0-24848 GCA_038060635.1 Cyanobacteriota bacterium
TCAGCTCTTACTTTTCCATTTTGAACTTCTTGACCATGAAATGGTAAATAAGAAGTTTGGTATCCAGCTAAAGAGGCTGCATGAGCTAATATTTTTCCTGCAAATAAAATTCCTTGCCCGCCCAAACCTAGTAAAACTATATTTTTTTTCATTATTTTCAATTTTTTCTATTTTATTTTAGTCAATTTTTTTAAAATTTACAGACCCAAGATAATCTAATTTACCTATTTCTAAACCATTATGTCTTAAAATTTGATATGCGGTTGTAAGATGAAAATAAACATTAGGTAAAACAAATTCTATAAGATAGTCTTCTGGGCTAAGATATAATCCTGGTCTAAATGCTAATTCAATTTTTTTATCTTCAATATTTTCAAAATCAGATGGATTAAAGCCATTAAGATAATCAATAACCTTTCCTATTCTATCTTTTAATTCACCTAAAGTTTTTTCATTATCATCATGTTTAGGAGCTTCTTTTGAAGAAAGTCTTGCTGCCATGAATTTAGACATATCACAAAAAGTTTGTATTTGTTTTGAAAGAGGAAATTGATCTGGTGCAAGTCTTGAGTTAAGTAAAACAGCTGAATCAAATTTTTTAGCTTCAGCATATTGTTCAGTTTTTGTTAAAATATTTTGAAAACTAGAAAGCATTTTAATTATTTGTTTTAAACTTTGATAATACATTTTAACCCCTTATTTAGAAAAAAACTAATATTTGAGATAGCCATTATACAACATTATCAATCTATCGCAATAAAATATGTTTATATTTTTAAATAAACATTGCTATTTCTATTTGTTAATTTCTTTTTTTTCTGGTTCAATGCCATGTATTTCTAACATTTTTGAAGTAAAATCCTTTAATTCTTTATCTAAACCATTTCTATTTTTTACTTCTTCCAAAAAATCATTTGACTTTTTTGTATTAACATAAGCAAAAGACTGAATAATGCTAAATTGATTAATCCTTTCGTCTTTTATTTTTTTTACATCTTTTATCAAAAGTGATTTTTCAAATTCTTTTTTTAATGGTTCTAAAATAGCTTCACTTTTAGTTTGTCCCAAGGCATATATTCCTATAGATTTAGAAGAAATATCTTTTTCTTTTTCAATAAAACGTAAAAGTGGTTGAATTGATTTTGGATTTTTTAGTTTTGCTAATGAAAGACCAGCGTGCCATTTTACTTGAACTGATGAATCATTAAGCATTTGAGATAAAAGTACAATAGCTTTTGGATTATTTGGGAATTGACCAAGTGCTTTTGCTGCATTAAAACGCATAAAAGAGTCTTTATGTGTTACATACTGCTCATAATCTTCAACATTTTTATAGTTGTAAACAGTAAATCTTAGAATTATAAGAAGAAGAATAGTTCCTATTACGGATATAATAGAAACCCATCTAAAAAATTTACTTCTTAACTGAGCAACATGTGCTTGTTGTTCTGGTGTAAGGCTAGCTGTATAATCTGAAAGTTCTGACATTTATGTACTAGAACCAACTAAATCAGATTCATAAAGAGCTACTTCTTCTGGTCTAAAGAAGATAACTTCTTTTATACAAGCTTCTGTACAAATACCACAACCAACACATTTCTCTTCTATTAAATGAGCTACAGTTGATGATAAATGCATTGATAAATCATCGCCAACATTAATCATTTCTAGGGCATCATAAGGACAAAAATCAACACAAGCAACACAACCAGTACAATTTTCTTGATCAACTGTAACTTTAGGTCTTTCTGCTCTTATTTTTTTCTTATCAACTATTTCACCAGCGGGATTAACAATAGACTTTACAGGACATACATTTGCACATACACCACAATCTATACATAAAGATTCATCAATTACATGCAAAAGCTTAGAAGCTCCTGCTATAGCATCAGTAGGACATTCTTTATAGCACATGGTACAACCAACGCAAAGGTCTGTTATAAAGTGGGCCATTAAATTACTCCTTGTTTAAAATACACAAAATATAAAAAATAAATCCTCCGTTTTTAATTATATATTAAATTATCAGGAGGATTAAATAAACATAACCTTAATTATTTTGAAGATTTTACTTCTTCATTACTTTCTTCTACATTTTTTGGTTTGTAGATATATCTTACAGGCATTTCTTCATGCTTAGCAGTAATACCCATTATGTAAGTATAAACTGCATTTGTTTGATCATCAGTAAACCAGAAATTTGGCATTCTTCCTTTTAAGAAATCATTGTAAACCCAAGGAGTTCTAACTTTGTTATATATGAAAGATTCTCTTTTGTGGTAAACGCCTCTTTTTGGATCAAGGTGAGAATATCCAAAATCAAATTTATGAATATCTTTTTCTGCTTCACCAGTAAGTTCTGGACAATTCTGTCCACCATCTTGAGTAGCAATGTTATGGCAACCAGCACAATTTAATGACTTAACTAATACTTTACCTTGTTCCACAAGTTTTTTATCTTGAAGGTTAACTTGATGTTGAGGCATATTATCCCATTTTTTTGTTTCTAACCAAGACACTATAGCTAGTGTTTCGTCATCAGAAAGATTTAAGTTAGGCATAACAGTTGTAGGATGATAAGTCTTTGGATTTTTTATCCAATTAAATAACCAATCAGGATTTGTTTTAGATGCAACTCTTCCTAAATCTGGACCAACTGCACCACCAACACCTTTAACAGCATGACAAGTATTACAAGTTTTTGTTTGGAATAATTTTTCACCTTCAGCTGCAAGATTCGGGTTAGTAACAATTCCTTTTTTAGTACCATAATTAGAATCACTAGAACCTAATACAAATGCAGTAATAGATTTAGCATCTTCATCAGTAACATTGAATGTAGGCATTTTAGACATAGGTAAATAATGTCTAGGATTTTTAACCCAGTTTACCATCCAAGATGAATTAAGTTTACTTGATGCTTGAAGTAATGGAGGTCCATTTTTTAAACCTGCTGGAATTCCTTCAACTTTATGACAAGCAAAACAATTTGATGCTGTTACAAGATCTTTACCTTGATTAAAAAATTCAGCTGGAATATCATCAGTTGTTTTATGACATTTTATACAAGAAGCTTGTACTTGTTTTCCTTGAAACATTGGTTTATCCCAAAAATTAACCCAACCATGAGCTACATCTGGCTTTGTTGTAGCTAAACCTTGACCTTGATGGCAAGAAACGCAACCAAAATCTCTTACATTATGTTTTACAAGATAAAGTTCTTTATTTGGGTGTGTTTGAAACACCTTTTTATATTTTTTATCTTCAAAACCATCTTTATTGGCAGCCATGTGGCAAGACATACATCTATCAACAGTATTTAATTTAGGTAAAACAACTTGTTGAATATCTAATGGTCTTGCTTTTACAGCAGCTAATTTTTTTTCAAGAACATCTAAGTTTATAATCTTAGTATCATATTTGGATTTAACATCTAAATATTCTTTAGACATATCTTTATATTCTTGTTCTGTAGAAGTTAAAAGACCTTTTATTTTTGTTGCTTCTTCAACTTGTTTTTCCCATTCTGCTGTCAATTTTACTTTTTCAGCTTGAACAGATTCTGTAGAAGAGCCTTGTGCAGCTCCTCTTGATAGTTGATAATCTA
The DNA here is from genome assembly GCA_038060635.1 of Cyanobacteriota bacterium. GTDB lineage: Bacteria > Cyanobacteriota > Sericytochromatia > UBA7694 > JACMQJ01 > JBBTGK01. The sequence goes on from JBBTGK010000186.1 coordinate 3,611, forward strand.
ATGCACCTATAGTACTTTTAGTGTTTTTAGCATTTCTTTCGGCAATATAAGTATCATATTTTAATTTCTTTATCTTAGCTTCAAATTCTATTTTTTTAGCTTTAGAATCTGATGTTGCTAATTTTTCTTCTATAGATTTAAGATCCGAACCTAATTTTTTTAACTCTGGATCATTTTCTATAGATTTTTTAACCGCATCTATTTCATCTTGTGTTTTACTTGCTTCAACCTGATTAAACTCAGCTTGATAACGTCGCCAATCTTTATCAAAATCTTTCCAAACCGCAAGAACTGCTGTTATGAAAAGCAGTATGCTTGATATTACAAATAACCTGAATCTCATTTACTTTGTTCCTTTTCTACTAAATATTAAACCATGGTGTAACTATCAAATATTTAAGATTGAGAGTTAATCTAAGTACCATTTTTATAGGTAAACTTGCTAATAAAAGTAACAATATTATTGTTACAGAATATCTAACAAGACCTAAATCATCAAAAAACTTTTTATTTAATTTAGCTACAACAAAAGGTATTATTGAAAAATAAGCTAGTGTTAAAGCAACTGCTGGAATCTCTCTTATAAACCAAGGGGTTTTAGGATCAATATTAAGAAGTTCATAAAAATTTATGTTTACTAATGGAACAACTTTGTGTGCATCCCAATATTCTCCAAACATAAAGAAGTTCCAACCTGGTCCTCTTAAGAAAGTTCCTAGTATTATTAATGCAACCCATAATAACCAACCAAACATAAAAACAGATATTGCAAATTTTCTATCTTTCCAGCAATAGTATCCATTACCTTTAGGGTTTGTATCTATATATGGTATTGCAACTAAACCAGTAATTATTATACTTGGTAAAATAACACCTGCAATCCAAGGATCAAAATAAACAAGCATTTCTTGTAAGCCTAAGAAATACCAAGGTGCCTTAGATGGATTTGGTGTAACCGAAGGGTTTGCTGGTTCTTCTAATGGTGCATTTAAGAATGTTGACCATAATGTAAGACCAGCCATAACTAAAATTGCAACTATAAATTCTATATTTAATAAATTTGGCCAAGTATGAACTTTTTCTTGATTATAAGGTTCACCTTCCCAAACAGGTTGTCCATTTGCAATTCTTTTATCATTATTAAAAGCTTTATAAAAACCTATCCAAGTATATGATATTAACATTGTAATAAGTAATATTATTGGTATATTATCTGGTAAAGTAAGGATATCTAAGAAATTTTCCAAACTATACATGTGAACTGCACTTATTTCGTCCATATATCCTCCTACTTCTCTGTCTTAATTTCTGTGGCAGATTCTATTTTTTTTCCTTGTGCTGCTTTAACTTGTGTAACTTTATTTAAATTAGAAAGTCTTGCTGATTGAGGTCCTGAAATTCCACCATCTTTTCTTATTCTCCAAAAATGGACAGAAAGCAAAAATGACATAACAAAAGGAACTGCAATAGTATGTAAAACATAAAATCTTATTAATGTTGGTCCAGCAACTACTGTTCCTCCAAGAAGAGCAAATCTTACATCATTATCGCTTCTCATACCTAAATATTCTGCAAAAGGGCCTTCATTTCCCAAGAAAGGAGTAGCTCTTGCCATATTTGTTCCTACAGTAATAGCCCACATAGCAAGCTGATCCCAAGGTAATAAATAACCAGTGAAACTTAGGAAAAGAGTTATGGTAAGTAAAATAACACCTACGCCCCAATTAAATTCTCTTGGTTTTTTATATGAACCTGTAAGGAATACTCTGTACATGTGGAACCATACAGATAAAACCATCATGTGTGCTCCCCATCTGTGCATGTTTCTTAAAAGCATACCAAAAGGAACATCAAATTCTAAAGATTTTATATCACCGTAAGCCATAGAAGCTGTAGGATGATAATAAAACATTAATAAAATACCTGTTACTGTTTCTACTAAAAATAGTAAAAAGCTTATTCCACCCATACCCCAAGTATAGGTATATTTAGTTGCATATCTTGGTAATCTTATTGGGTGCAAATGAAGAAAAACATTACTCAAAACAGCAAGAGATCTATTTCTATCGTTTACAGGTCTTCCATGTCTAAAAACAGATTGCCATATTTGACTTGGATAAACTTGGGTTTCGAGAAAGTCTTGAAGCTTATTTCCCATATCTTATAATCCTTATTCTTTTCTTTAATATTTACAAATTAAGTTGCTTTTATAAATGCTTCTGATTTTTCCCATTCACCTTTTTCAAAGGCAAATTTTTTACTTTTATCTATTAACAATTGTCCGTCGTCTCCAACAGAAATAGCTGCTCTATCCATAGCCCTTGGAGCAGGCCCTTCATAGTTAACACCAGAAACATAATAACCACTTCCATGGCAATTACATTTAAATTTATTTTCGTTAGCTAACCAATCTGGGGTACAGCCTAAATGAGTACAAATAGAAATTAGAGCGTATATTATACCGTTATCATTTATTATCCATGTTTGTTGTTCATTCAAAAATCTTGTTGAAACTCCTGGTGGGTAGTCTTTAGGTGATCCTGCTTTAAATACAGGTGATTTTTCATAAGTTACAGCGGGAAACATAAACCTACCTGTTCCTGCTAAAGTACCAGCCATTGTTGCCCAAAAAGCACCCCAGCCAAAAAAACCAAGGACTTTTCTTCTAGAAATCTCATTCTTATCTACTCCAGAATCTCTTCTGAATTTTATTTCAGGTGCATTGCCTTCAGTTGCCATAGAACTTCCTTCTATATTACATCTTAATTTTATATATTGATTATTTATATTATTAATGATCCAAAATATCGAATTTAAATACATGAATCAATGATACAAGCCTAAAGTTTAATACAAAATCATCTCTTAACACACCTATAATTATAAAATCTTAACCATAAATATTAAATAATTCTTAATAAATTGATCTTAATAAAGAAACTTTCTAAATTTTATAATTTACAATAAAAAAAAATTTGATATAATATTAATATTGAGTTATTTTTTTCTTATATTTAATTTAAGTATAAAAATTAAATTTGGAGTATTCATCGATTATGAAAAAGTTTTTGGTTTTATGTTTAAGTTCAGCATTTATTTTTTCTTGTAACAATCAAAGTTCTAATCTATTACCTGTTAATAATAACGAAGTAAACACTTTTTCATCAGATTCAAAAATGATAGAAATATCTGATAGAATGCCATCTACAATTAAAGTTAAGTCAAGTTCTAATCTTAAAAAAACTAATTCAACTTCAAGTTTAGAAAAAGTTGATTTTATCAAATTTAAAAAAAAAACTAATTTAAAGAGTTCACCCAAACAAGTAGAAACCTTAAAAAAAGCTTTAGTTGAAATGGAAAAAGCTGTTTACTTTGATAAATCTGTCGAAATCGGAAGAAAAGCTGTTATTGATGTATCTAAAGAGCTTATAAATACAGCTGATAAAGATTATGATATGACAAATATCCTAAATAATTCATTGGTTTTTGCAAGAGTTCAAGAACAAGATCCAAAAAACTATGATGATGATAGTGTAAAAAGCGAGTATGTTGTATTACTTACTACATTAAAAAGTATTTTGGAATTAGGCCCATCAGAATCTGGTATCCCTCAAAATCTTGCTATTTTCACACTTAATGCTAGAAAATCAATAGATGCTAATCCTGATGTAGAAAATAAAGATTCTAAAATAAGAGATTCTTTTTATTTAGGTAATTTTTCTCTTACCTTATATTCAAAACAAAAAGAATATTCTCCTTATGCTGAAATTTCAAAAAAGACCCTTGAATTAATAGTTGGAATAAAGGATCTAAAAGATTCTGTTGGTAAAATTTATAAAACTATTGATGGTATTGCTACTACATAACACGAGGTTTTTATGTCTCCTTATAATCCCTTTGAAGATGAAGATACTGAAGAAGTAGATAATGATCTGGTCAAATCTAATTATAGAAAAAAATATCGTTATAGAATTCTAAGGACAATAAGAGACGAACCTATTGGTGTTGCAGTAGATCCACCTGATGATGATATGATTATAAAAGTTGGCGATGAAGTTATTGAGTTTGATAATAATGCTCCATTATTAGAACATATAAATCTTTTTATCGAAAAAATAGCAAATAAGCCTCAATATAAACATCTTGGTTTATATGATTGCGGTAAAATAAGAGAAATAAGTCAAAGAGATTTTATATCATTAGATGATCTAATTAAAAATGGTTATCATTAAAAAGAGTGAAGAGTTATAAGTGATGAGTAATGAGAAAAAATCTTACAATAATTTTGATTCATCAAATTCTTAGAGTAATAAATTAGTTAACATGATTAACATTATAAATTATCAAATGTGTCTTTATGTTTTTTTTAATGCTCTTTGCAAAATATTCTTATCTCTTTACTTATCACTTTTTACTTATTACCTTACTTCAAACTAATAAATATGGATTTTCTTAAATGATAAAAATTACCTCTGGATATTTAAAAAACAAAAGTTTTCATGCCCCTGATGGTTTGAGTACAAGACCAACTTCTTCAAAAGTAAGAGAAGCTCTTTTTAATATCTTAGGCTCAAGAATTGAAGATTCAACTTGGCTTGATCTTTTTTCTGGTTCTGGTTCTATTGGTTTTGAAGCCATTAGTCGATATGCAAAAGAAGTAACTTTTATTGAAAATGAAAAAAATGCTTTTTTTAATCTAAAAAAAAATATTGAACTATTAGATCTAAAAAATAAAAGTAAATTATTTAAAACAGATTCTATTCAATACATTTCTAAAACAAATGATTCTTATGATTTTATTTTTATTGATCCTCCTTATAACAGTAATCTCTATGAAAAATCGTTTGAAATTTTAAATAAAAAAAATAATATTCTAAATGATAATGGTGTATTAATTATAGAACATCATAAAAAATATAATCTACCTGATTTATTTTTAGAAAAAACTAAAACTTATAATTATGGCGAAACTTCATTAACTTTATTCAACAAATTTAAAATAGTAGTGTCGGATTAATTTTTTTTTAGTATAATTAACAATCTATGAATAAATTTTTTCAATATATTCAGTTGTTTAAATATTTTATTATTTTTGCTTTAATAATTACGATATAATTTTGTATATTAAAGCACGAGATATTATATTTTAATTATGTTTTGTTATATTTAGGAGTAAATTATGAAAAATAAATTTCCAGGAGGACTTGGAGGCGGAGGCGGTATGGATTTTAGTAAAATTATGAAAGAAGCTCAAAAAATGCAAGAATCGCTTCTTCAAGTTCAAGATGATTTAGGTAATTATGAAGTTGAAGGAACATCTGGTGGTGGTGCTGTAAAAGTAAAAGCTTCTGGTAAACACGTTATAAAATCTGTAAAAATAGCTAAAGAATCAGTAGATCTTGATGATTTAGAAACATTAGAAGATCTTATAGTTGCAGCAGTTAATGATGCAGTTAATAAGGCAAATGCTTTAGCTCAAACAAAAATGAACTCTGTTACTGGTGGAATGAATATACCAGGACTTGATAAGTTGTTCTAAAAATGAATGAAATGTATGCAAAGCCTCTTGCTAGACTTATAGAGGAATTTGAAAAATTACCTGGAATAGGTTCTAAATCTGCTCAGAGGCTTGCCTTTCATATAATAAAACAATCTTCAAAAAATGTTAAATCTTTTGCAGAAGCTCTTCTTGATGCAAAAGAATCAGTTGTTTTTTGTTCTATTTGCTCAAATTTAACCCTAGAAGATCCTTGTCATTTTTGCAAAGATGATAAAAGATTTAAATATCAAATATGTGTTATCGCAGAACCAAGAGATCTAATTGCATTAGAAAGAACAAAAGAATTTAGAGGAACATATCATGTTCTTCAAGGTCTTATATCTCCTATGGACGGAATAGGTCCAGATAAACTTAGAATAAAAGAATTATTACAAAGACTAAACGATCCTGAAAATCAAATAAAAGAAATTATTTTAGCCATAAATCCTACAATTGAGGGTGAGGCAACAACTTTGTATATAAGTAAATTAATAAAGCCACTTGGAATAAAAATAACAAGAATTGCGTTTGGTTTACCAATAGGTGGCGATTTAGAATATGCAGATACTTTAACTTTAGCAAAAGCTTTAGAAGGTAGAAGAGAAATTTAAATATGTTTTATGATGGTTATGTATCAAAAGACTTTAAAAGAATTCTTTTAGTTTGCTTTGGCGGAATTGGAGATGTTATTCTTTTTTTTCCAACAATAAAAATTCTAAAAGAAATAAATGCTAATTCTGAAATAACTTTATTAGTAGAACCAAGATGTAAATCTGTTGCAGAAAAAAACACCAATATAACCAATGTAATTACTTTTGACCTAAAAAATAAACCATCTTCATCTGATTATTTAGCTTTAATAAAAAAATTAAGAAATCAAAATTTTGATCTTGCTATTTCTATGGGAAGATCTGCAATGGTTCCTTTGCTTTTATTTTTATCAGGAGCAAAATATAGAGTAGGATATTCTACAAATAAATTAAAGTTTTTATATTCAAAAACTGTAGAATTAGATCAAAATCAATATGCAGGTAAAATGTATTTTGATTTGCTAAAAGGCATAGGAGTAAATACAGATATATTAAACCCTATTCCTGAAATAAAAATACCTGAAAATGAAATAAAATGGTCTGAAAACTGGTTCAAAGAAAAATTATTAGATGCTTCTGAACTTAAAAAAGTTATAATTCATCCTGGTGCAAGTAATATTAGTAAACAAAAAAATATTATAAAAACTTGGGAACCAGAAAAATGGAGTAATTTAATAAATAATCTTTTAGAAAACAATATAAAAGTAATTTTAGCTGGTGGTCCAGATGATAAAGAAGATATTGAATTTATATCAAATAATATAACTAATAAAACTAATTTTATAAATGCTTATGGTGAAACAAAAAATCTTGACCAATTAGCTGCACTAATAAAAAAAGTTGATTTATTAATTTGTATTGACTCTGCTCCTTTGAATCTTTGTGTTGGAGTAGGAACAGAATGTGTTGCAATTTTTGGACCGACTAATGAAAATAAAATTTTACCAAAAAATGATAAATTTACACCTGTAAGAATTAATTTAGATTGTACTCCATGTTTATGGGATAAAAGACAAACAACTTGTCAAGAATTGACTTGTTTAAAAAAACTTGAGGTTAATAATATTTTAAGTGAAATTGAAAAAAAATTAAAAATAAATCTAAATACAAATAATACAGATGTCAATTTTAAATCAAAAGTAGAGCTTTAAGACTAATAAAATTATGATTTTTATATTAAGGAATAACAATGAATAAAAATAATATTTTTGAAGAAAAAAGAAAAATAAAAGAAGTTTTTGATAATTTAAATAGAGAAAATGTTACTAAGAAAGAAATAGATAAAAATCTAACAGTTTTAGATTCTTTTGAAAGTAAAAATTTAAAAGAAGAATTAAGTAAAAGAATTATTTATGGTGATGAAAAGGAATTTAATACTTCTCTAAATATAATCTTAAATTTGGGTGATGATTCTTATGAAGAAATGGCTCTTTCAATAATATTTAACAATGATTTAATTGATGAAAGAAAAGCATTTTTAATTCCTTGTTTTGAAGAAATTGGTTGTGATTTTGAAGAAATTAATTTTAATACAGCTTTTAAAGATTTAGATAGTATGAAACAAAGAAGTTTAGATTTATTTATACAAGAAGCTTCAAAAAGTCCTAAAAATTTAGAACAAGCTTTATTACTTTTATATGAAATTCCTGAAGAAGATAGAGTTCCTTTTATTAAAGCAATTTTAGAAAAGACAGATGAAACTACTATAAGTATTATAGAAAAATTACTTATGATGGAAGATAAAAATATTGCCGAATTAGTTTTTAATAAAATATCTAAAAGTAATGATAAAAATATTTATGCCCTATTAAAAAAAGTTTTGCAATATATATCAGATCCAGAAATAATAGATAATATAGAAAGAACAATTAGAAAAATGTCTTTAAAAGGTATTTCATTAGATGAAAAAGATATAAAAGTAGAGTTTGGTGAAATATATAAAGTATTTGCCTCTTCTATTGATGGAGTAGGTAGTAGAAGTATAATTATTGCTAGAAAATTTAAAAGAAGATTAAAATGCTTTTTTGTTTTAATAAATGAGAAAATAGGAATAAAAGATGCTTTTTATGAAGAAATAACAATAAAAGAACTTGAAAAAATGGTTTTAGTTAAAGCTGAAGAAAATGATGGTGTTATTTTTACTCAAATAATTGAAGATAAAGCTGTTAAATTAGTAAAAGATGCTTTATATATAAATAAACAAACTAATACTCCTGTTTTACCATCTTTTAATATCTATCGAACCGAAGTATTTAAAGAAAAAAAATTAGTTCCTGAAGAATATGTCCCTCAATTAGGTAAAAATGATATTAATAAAATATCCAAAGATCTCGAATTATTAAAAGAGAGCGATAAAATATTTGATTTTGATATTTGTGATTCTTGGTTTTTAGATTCTGAAGAAATAGAAACTTTTATTGAAAAGAAAAATAAAGGGAAAGATAAATTTATAAATCAAAAAATAAAAAAAGAATTTATTAATACTTTTATTGTTCCAATTATTCCTTATTTAAAAAGAAGACTTCTTCATAGTGCAGATTTTTATGTTGAAGCTAACTCAAGTTCAACTAAAATTAAAAAAATAATAAAAATAATGATTTGTACTGCAATGAATATAGAAAAAGATCATAATATACCATTTATATCTGAAATGGCTGAAACATCTTTACAATATTACTTTCAAGGTAAATTTCATAATATGATGATGTCTTTGCTTAATGGTGGAGAAGATGAAAGTGATTTTTTCTTAGAATAGAAATAATTTAGTAAGAAGTGAAAAGTGAAAAGATAAGGATATTTTGAATGTAAGTTTATATTTTTGTTCAGGACACTTGGTTATTATAAAAACTGCGAAGCAATTCTTTTTGATTATAAATTAAGATTTATATTCTTATGAAAAAAAATGCAAAGTTTTTTTACACCTTTTACCCCCCCAAATATTTTGTGTTATTATTTTATCCTGTCTAAAATATTTTAACGTTATTTTTATCTTGGGGAATCGTATTGTTTAGATCAAAATGTTTCTTGGGAGTTTTAATTTTATTCTCAACATTATTTTTAACAACTTCTTATCCTGTTTATTCTGAAGAGGATTCTTTGGATAAAATAAAAAAAGAAGGTGTTGTAAAATGGGGGGCAGATGCCGAGAGTGGAGCCCCTTATGAATTTTATGATCCTTCTAATCCTTCACAACTAATTGGTTTTGAAATGGATATGATGGATTACATTTCAAAAAAAATGGGTGTAAAACACCAAATGGTTCAAAATGAATGGGATGCACTTGTGCCTGGTTTAAAAAGAGGAAACTTTGAACTTGCTATGGCAGGAATAGAAGTAACCGATTTAAGAAGACAAGAAATTAATTTTACTCGTCCATATTATGTTTATTCTGAACAAATTACTGTAAGAAAAGAAACTAATAATATAAATAAACTCGAAGATTTAAGAGGTAAAGCTGTAGGAACTCAATCTGGAACAGTGGCAATGAGAATGCTTAAAGATTTGGGTGATGTTGATACTAGAATTTATTCAAGTATTGTAGGTGCTTATACTGATTTAGAAAATGGAAGAACGGATGCTGTTTTATTAGATTACCCCATCGCTGTTTATTATGGTAAAGCAAATAAAGCTTTAAAATTTTCTGGTGATACAATTGGAAAAGGTTACTATGGTATAGGTGTAAGAAAATCTGATGAAAAACTTCTAAAAAAAGTTAATGAAATTTTAGAGGAAATGCAAAAAAATGGAGAGTTAGAAAAGATTTATAAAAAATGGGGAATATGGACAGAACAACAAAAAGAACTTGCTGGTTTTGAAAATATTGATAAACCATATTATAAAAAGGAAAATACAACTAATTCTAGTATAGCATCAGCAAATGCTGCAAAAAATATGGTAAATAATGAAAACCCTGTTGCAGAAATAAAAAAGAAAACCTTAGAAGATAGATTTACAAAAGATTTACCTATTTTATTAAAAGGAGCTTTGATAACTGTTGAAATATCTTTAGTTTCAATGTTTTTTGCGATAGCATTAGGTTTATCTTTAGCTATAGTAAGAATATATGCACATCCTTTTTTCCAGTTTCTTGCTACTGCATATATAGAAGTATTTAGAGGTACACCTCTTTTAATACAACTATATTTAATCTATTATGGTCTTCCTGAAATGGGAATAAAACTAAATGCTTTTACAGCAGCTATTTTAGGATTAGCATTGAATTATGCCGCTTATGAAGCTGAAAACTATCGTGCAGGAATAAAATCTATTCCTAAAGGTCAAATGGAAGCTGCTACTGCATTAGGTATGACAAAATTTATGGCTTTAAGAAGAATTATAATTCCTCAAGCTATAAAAGTAGTAATTCCTCCAGTTACAAATGATTTTATAGCTCTCTTTAAAGATTCTTCAGTTGTTTCTGTTATAACAATGGTTGAACTTACCAAACAATACAACTATCTTGCTTCTGTTTCTTATGATTATATTGGTCTTGGTTTAATGACTGCCTCATTATATTTTTTAATGAGTTATCCAGCATCTGTATTTGCAAGAAAAATAGAGCAAAAATTACAAACATAATGGGAATATTTAATAGTACTTTTTTTATAATTTACCTTACCTTAAATCAGGGTGAGGCATAAATAGAGGCGGTTTATGATAATAATAGAAGAGCTAAAAAAAAGCTTTGGTCCAAATGAAATACTCAAAGGAGTAAATTGGAAACAGGTTCGTGGAGATTTGGCTGTAATAATTGGTCCAAGTGGTTGTGGTAAAAGTACTTTTTTAAGGTGTCTTAATCAATTAGAAACTTTTGATTCTGGTAAAATAAGCATAGATGGAATAGTAATAGATCATACTGGTCAAAAAAATAGTACAACTGAAGAGAAAAAAAGAGTTCTTGAACTAAGAAGAACTGTTGGTATGGTTTTTCAAAACTTTAATCTTTTTCCTCACATGACCGTTTTAGGTAATATTATTGAAGGCCCTATTCAGATAAAGAAGACTCCAAAAGATGAAGCTGAAACTATAGCAATCGAACTATTAAAAAAAGTTGGTTTACAAGAAAGAGCTAATTTTTATCCTTCTCAATTATCAGGTGGACAACAACAAAGAGTTGCTATTGCAAGAGCTTTAGCAATGAAACCAAAAGTAATGTTATTTGATGAACCAACTTCAGCTCTAGATCCTCAACTTGTAGATGAAGTTTTATATGTAATGAAAGAAGTTGCTGAAGAAGGAATGACAATGCTAGTTGTTACACATGAAATGAATTTTGCCAGAGATGTTAGTGATCAAGTTATATTTTTTCATAGTGGTAAAATAGAAGAATTTGGCCCACCAGAAAAAATATTTACTGAACCTGATAGTCCAAAAACAAGAGAATTTTTGAAAAAACATTTAAGTTCAAATTCAAAAAATTAATAATTATATTTTAGGAGTTATTTTATGAGCGGAAAAGAATTAGTTGAAAGTTTTATAGCTGAAATAGAAAAAGGTAATTTTTCTTACGCAATTTCTGAATACCTTTCAGATGATTTTAAAATTGAATTTCCTATTCCCTTACCAATAAATATAGGCAAAGGTCAAATATCTATGGTTTTTGATTTGGTAAAAAACTCTGTTCCTGATTTTAAATTAAATTTTGTTTTTATAGAAGAAAATGAAGGTTCAATAAAAGGAAAAGTTAAGTTTTCTGGTTTATTTAAGGTTAGTTTTAGTATTCCTGGTTTATCTAATATTATTCCTGCTACAGGAAAAGAGATAAATTTACCAGAAACAAATATAGAATTTAAAGTTAGTGAAAAAATAAATTCATTATCACTTCAAATACCAAATTTTCAAGAGCTTATAGGAAGTTTAATGAGTAATGCTAATATGCCAAATATGGGAAATTTATCTGATATGGCAAAAAATGCAGGAATAAATATTCCTTTTAAATTTTAGGGATATCTAAAAAGTAAGGCTTTTAAAGCGTTCCTTACACAAACATTATTTACATAAAAATTGGATTCTGATATTATGATTTTTTTTTTAAATACATTTTTTAGATGACCTATATTATTAATAAAATAAGAATAGTTGTAATTTTTTGTTTGTAAAATTAATATTTTGAATATATAATCTAAAAGTAAATTTAGAATTTTTTCGGGTAAATAAAATGAGTAATTCTGTTAGCGAAGAGGAAACAGAAACACTAAATAAAATAATAATAAAAGGTGGTAAAGACGGTTTACTCATCTCTATTCCTGATGGCAATTGGGTTGAGCTTTTACAGCAACTTTCTGAGATTTTAGAAAAAGATAAAAATTTTTGGATAGGTGCTTCCGCTTCAGTAGATCTTGGTAATCATTCACTTGATGAAATTCAGTTAAATAGATTTTATGAGATGCTTATAAAAAGACATCATTTAATAATAAGTGCTATCTATTCAAAAGATGAAGCTACCAGATCTTTTGCAGAAAAACTAAAATTAAAAGTTGGTAAAGTACATCCTTTAATGCAAACTCAAGCACCGAATATTATTCAAGATGCTCCTATTGTTTCAGGTGTTTCTAATTCTTCTTCTAATACATCTAATGCTACTTACATAAAACAAACTTTAAGATCTGGTCAAACCGTACGTTTTGACGGAAATGTTATAGTATATGGTGATACAAATCCTGGTTCAGAGATAATTGCATCAGGAGATATCATCGTTATTGGAACATTAAGAGGAATTGCTCATGCTGGAGCAAAAGGAAATGAAAATTGCCAAGTAGTTGCTACAAACCTTAAAGCAACACAAATAAGAATAGGTAGTGTTATTGGTATGTCAAGTGATGAAAAAAATCAGTCACTTCCTGTACCTGAAGTTGCGTCTGTTGTAGATGGAAAGATATATATCTCTCCATTAAAAGTTAAAAGAACAGGTTAATTAATATTAAAAAAGCCTTAATTTTTACTTAATATAAGTTATTATTTTAGTTGCATTATTTTAATTGCAGGAGTGGGATTTTTTCATGGGGGCAAGAGTAATTGTCGTTACATCTGGTAAAGGTGGAGTAGGTAAAACTACAACTACTGCGAATCTTGGTACAGCATTAGCTAATTTAGGCGAAAAAGTTGTTCTTATAGACGCAGATATTGGTCTTAGAAATCTTGATCTTATAATGGGTCTTGAAAACAGGATTGTTTATGATATTGTTGATGTTGTTGAAGAAAGATGTAAGCTAAAACAAGCTCTAATAAGAGATAAAAAATTAAATAATTTAGCTCTTCTTCCTGCTCCTCAAACTAGAGATAAATCTGCTGTAACTCCAGAACAAATGATTGATGTTTGTAAAGAACTAGAAAATGATTTTGATATAATTCTAATTGATTGCCCTGCTGGTATCGAACAAGGATTTCAGAATGCTACAGCTGCAGCAACAGAAGCTTTAATAGTTACAAATCCAGAAGTATCATCAATAAGAGATGCTGATAGAATTGTTGGCTTATTAGAATCTAAACCTAATGAAATGAAAAAATTTCTCATCGTAAATAGAATAAGACCAGAAATGGTTAAAAAAAATGAGATGCTTAATGTTGATGATGTTCAAGATATTTTAGGTATAGAGCTTATTGGGGTTGTCCCTGATGATGAAGAAATCATAAAAACAGCAAATAGAGGAGTTCTTGCAGTTAATTCTGAAAATTCTATTGCTGGCAAAGCATTGATGGATATAGCTAAAAGAATAAGGGGGGAAAAAATTCCTTTTCCTCCTCTTTTTGAAGAAGATAATGGATTCGTTGACAAAATAAAAAAATGGTTTAGTCGAAAATAATTTGGGGGGTTAGGAAAAATGAGTTTAATAAATATTCTTTCTAAGCTTATAGGAAAGCCAGAACCTACAAGTAAAGATGAAGCTAAAAATAGATTGAGACTAGTTTTACTTCAAGATAGATCTCTTCTACCACCATAACAATTTGAGGCAATGAGAAGAGAGATTTTTCAGGTCGTATCTAAATATATAGATATAGATCTTCAGGCACTGGAAGTAAATGTAGAAAAAAGCGATAATTCTATGGCTTTGGTAGCTAGTATTCCTATAAGAAAAGCTAAAAATAAATTTGATAAATAGTTTAATTTTTTTACTTTCTATTGGTAAAAATTAGTTTTATAAAGAAAAGGCTTTGATGGATTATAAAGAAAAATTAGTTGAGATATATCAAAAATCTAAAATGATTGATTCATCTAAAATAATTTTAAATGAAATTATTTTAGATGACATAGATACGATTTCAAAAAAAAGTTTTGTTCAAAAAGGTGTTTTCACTGTTTTAGTTACATTGTTTATATATAAAATATTTAATAAAAATCAAGATATAAGAAAACACCAAAGTCAAATAGAAGGTGGTTTTTCAGGTAGAACAATTGATTATAAATATATAACACCAACATTGAAAGAAATTGGTCTTCCTTCAATGGCTGAAAGTGGATGGTTGACAAGATCATTAGAACAACCTTATCCTTATAATTTAGATTATAATGGAAAAATAAGTGATAAAAATGTAAAAAAATCTTTTTTAAATTTGATTAATTCTGTTGAAGAAGACCTAATCTCTCCAGAAGAAATTTTAATATTAATTTTTAAAAATATAACTGAAATACAAAAAAAAGATAAAATAAAAATAAAACCAATTAATAATCCAGAAATTTTAACAATAGATAAAATTATAGAATTATTAGATAAACAATTTTCTTATAAATATGATACTTTTGGTGGTTCAAAACTACCCGTTATTGCATTTTATTCAATCTATAAAATATTAATTAACGAAATCTCCAGATATAATAGTTGTTCACTGGGTAATTTATCTAGTCATACAGCGTCAGATAAAACTTCAAAAAGCTCAGGTGATATTGAGATTTTTAGAAATGGAAAATTATTTGAATCTATAGAAATAAAACTTGATAAAGAAATAGACTCAAATATATTAAGAATAGCAAAAGAAAAAATAGTTAAATTTAATCCTGAAAGGTATTATATTTTATCTTATTATGGAATTTCTAAAAATCATAAAGAAGAAATATTAAAAATAATTGATGATGTTAAATTAATTCATGGATGCCAAATTATAGTAAACGGAGTTTTACCTTCTTTAAAATATTATTTACGATTATTATCAAAATTAGAAGATTTTTTTAATATTTATTCAAATTTAATTGAAATAGATAAAGAATTAAAAGCTATTCATAAAAAACAATTTATCAAATTTATCGAGGAAATAATAGAATAATGAAATTTATCGATTTATTTGCAGGAATAGGTGGTTTTAGATTAGGATTTGAAAATGCAAATTTTGAATGTGTATTTAGCTCAGAAATTGATGAACATGCAAAGAAAATGTATTTTGAAAATTTTAATGATATGCCTTATTCTGATATTACAAAAATAGACGAAAAAAATATTCCAGAACATAATATATTATTAGCTGGTTTCCCTTGTCAACCATTTAGTATTTCTGGTAAAAAACTAGGTTTTGAAGATACAAGAGGTAATTTATTTTTTGAAATTATTAGAATTATAAAAGAAAAACAGCCAGAAATTATTGTTTTAGAAAACGTAAAACATTTTAAAAATCATGATAAAGGTAGGACTTTAAAAATAGTTTTAAAATCATTAGAGGATTTAGGATATACAACAAGTTGGAAAGTTTTAAATGCAAAAGATTTTGGTGTTCCTCAAAATAGAGAGAGAACAATAATTATAGGAAATAGAAATGGTTTGAAATTTAACTTTAATAAACTAGTAAAAAATCAAAAATTATCAATAGAATCTATTTTAGATATTGAAAATAGTAATTTTGAATATTTAGAAGAAAATGAATATACTTTAATTGAAAATTATAAAAAACAAGAATCAGGTCTTATTTTTGTTGGTTATAGAAATAAAAAAATAAGGCAAAAAGGAACTAAAGCAAATACAGAACATTTATCTAGGGTTCATAAACAACCAAATAGAATTTATTCATCAAAAGGAACTCACCCAACTTTAGCATCTCAAGAAACAGCAGGAAGATATTTTATATATCATAATGGTAGAGTTAGAAAGATTACAATAAATGAATGTTTTAAGTTAATGGGTTTTCCAGAAACCTTTAAATTAGTTGGAACAAAGGGTAATTTATATAATAGAATAGGAAACTCTATCGTTGTATCCATGGTAGAAGAAATTGCAAGAAATATAAGATTACAATTTTTAGAAAATAATAACAAAGAGCATGATATTTTTTTTGAGTTAGAAAATGGTCAATTATGTATGAATTTATAAATATTTAGTTCGATTTAAATCTTCAATATTAATCTTTTCTTTATTTATGATAGCTTTACTATCTAATGCAAACATATTATACTTTTGTTTAAATATAGTTATAGAAAGAAAATTAAATGAAAACATTAAATAAAGAAATGCAAGATGCTATTACACCTCTAATGGCATTAGAATTATTAAAAGAAGGAAACAAAAGGTTTGTAAATAATCTTAAGTTTAATCGTAATCTACTCGCTCAAGCTAATGAAACTTCTGATGGACAGCATCCAATGGCTGTGATATTAAGTTGCATAGATTCAAGAACTTCAGCTGAACTAATTTTTGACCAAGGTCTTGGTGATATTTTTAGTGTAAGAATTGCAGGAAACATAGTTAATGAAGATATTTTAGGAAGCATGGAATTTGCTTGTAAAATAAGTGGTGTTAAAATAATTTTAGTTTTGGGGCATACTAATTGTGGTGCTGTAAAAGGTGCCGGTCAACACATTGAAATGGGTAATTTGACTGGTTTATTAAATAAAATAAGACCTTCTTTTGATGATGAAACAACTGTAACTGAAAATAGAAATGAAAAAAACAGTAAATTTATTGATAAAGTAGCTGTTATAAATGTTAAAAGAAGTATAAAAGAAATTCTTGAACGTAGTACAATATTAGAGAGAATGCTTGAAAATAATGAAATAAGTATTGTTGGTGCTATTCATGATATATCTAATGGTATTGTAACTTTTTTTGAAGATAATAAATAATATCATTTTTATAAAAGTAAGATCTGATTATTAGGGGGCTGTCTAAAAAGAGGCCGTTTCATAAAACGCCCCTACAGAAACATTGGCTTTTAATCTTGTAATTTTACAAAAAATACACTTTTTAGACAGACATCTTTATTTTTTTAATTATAAAAACTCATTCTCATAATAATTTTATTAGTTTTTTCGATAAAATATGGAAAATATAAATATAGAACTTTTTTTTGAGCTTTCTAAAACACTTACTACAATTGATGTTAGAAGTGAATCTGAATATAAAAGAGGTCATCTTCCTCATGCAATAAATATTCCTTTATTTAATGATGACGAACATCGTGAAATTGGAACTATATATAAAAAAATTGGTAAAGATCAAGCCATGATGAAAGGACTAGAAATAGTTGGACCTAAACTAAAATTTTTTGTTAAAGAAACTCAAAAAATCTCCCCAGATAAAAATATACTAGTTAATTGTTGGAGAGGCGGAATGAGAAGTAATAGCTTCTCTATGCTTTTAAAATTTTGCGGTTTTAATGTAAAAGTTTTGCAAGGTGGATATAAGGCTTATAGAAAATTTGTTTTAGATGAATTTTCAAAAGAAAGAGAAATTATTATTTTAGGTGGCAAAACTGGATCTGGTAAAACAGATATTTTAAACAAAATAAAAGAAACTGAGCAATTCATAGATTTAGAAAAATTAGCTTTTCATAAAGGTTCTGCTTTTGGTGGATATGATACTCCTGAAGATTTAACAGTAGAACATTTTGAAAATATGTTACATTATGAATTATTGAAAACAGAAAAAAATAAACCTCTTTGGCTTGAAGATGAGTCTAGAACTATTGGAAAAATTCCTTTACCAAATTCTTTTTGGGAAAAAATGAGAAATTCAACAGTTATTTTTATTGAAATTCCTAAAAATATACGAATAAAAAATATAATTAAAGATTATTCTAACTACCCAAAAGAAAAGCTAATTGAATCTATAAAAAAAATAGAGAGAAAATTAGGTGGTTTTGATACAAAAAATGCTATTGATGCGTTAATTGAAAATAATTATGAAAAAACTATAGATATTTTATTATTTTATTATGATAAAACATACCTGAACTCTTTATCAAAAAGAGACCCTTCTAAAATTTTAAAATTATATATTGATGAAAATAATTATGAAAAAATAGAAAAAATTTTAATAGAATTTAAAAACAAAAATATAATTCAATTGCTTAATCACAACTAAAATCATATAATGTTAATTTGTTATGCTCTTAGTTTCCTTTTAGAAAAATCTAACTTAAAAGATTTTGAGTTTAACAAATATAATTCATTTAGGAAAAATAAAAAATGAGTAATATAGATTTAAGAACCTTTATTTATCTTGATGTACTTCAGCCTCAAGTAGCGGCTTTTTTAGGAACAGTATCTCAAGGTTATCTACCAATTGAAGGTCAAGCTTCTTTATATGTTGAAATAGCACCTGGAATTGCTATTAATAATCTTACAGATATCGCCTTAAAAAAAACTAAGGTTCAGCCAGGAATGCAAATTGTTGAAAGAGATTATGGCGTTTTAGAACTTCATTCTTTTGATCAAGGTCTTTTAAGAGCTGCAGGAGATGCAATACTAGAAGAAACAGGTCTTAAAGAAACAGATAGACTAAAACCAAGATTGGCATCTCATGAAATATTAACAGGAATAAATGAATATCATAGTATGATGATAAATAGAATGCGTCATGGAAATATGATTCTAAAAATGGAAACTATGCTAGTTGTTGAAACTCATCCTGCTGGTTATGCTCTTCTTGCTGCAAATGAAGCAGAAAAAGCGGCTAATATTAACTTACTAGAAGTTCGTGCTGTTGGTGCTTTTGGAAGACTTTATTTGGGCGGAAGTGAAGAAGACATAAATCAAGCGTCTAAGGCTATAATAAAAGCTTTGGAATCTGTTGAAGGTCGTCCAAACTCAAGTAAATAACTTTAAAATGAAAGATAATATCTTAAGATACCTTTTTTTAGCTATCTTAGGTATTTTATTTTTTTCTTTTGTTTTTGGAATAGAGTTTTTTCATAGAATTGAACTTTTTTTATATGATTTTAGGTTTGAATTAAAGCCGAAAAATAAAGATGATTCTATTGTTATTATAACTTTAGATCAAGAAACTCAAAAAAAATATAATTATAAGCAAATACCTTATTCTGAATATTCAAAAATTATTGAAATTTGTAAAAATGCTAAAATTATTGGTATTGATAATTCTTTAATTCAGTTCACAGATATAAGCGATGTAAAAAAACTTTCTAATACTTTAAGAGAAAAAAATAATGTAGTCATATCATCACATTTTAGTAATGATTTTTATTCTACTATAAACAAAACCATAAATTATTTAACACCAATACCATTTTTTTCAGAAACCTCTAAATATGGTTATAATAATTATTTTCCAGATCTTGATGGCTCTGTAAGAAGAATAAATTTTTCTTATTTACTGAAACAGTTTGATAAAAAAGAAAAGTCTTTTGCTTATACAATATCAGAAAAAATAAAACCAAATCAAAATGAAGAAAATCGCACGTATTTAATTAATTATATTGGAAAAGAAGGCAGTTTTAAAAAATATAATTTTGATACTTTACTAAAAGCTCCAAATAAATATATAGATGTATTTAAAGATAAAATTGTAATAGTAGGTTCTGAATTTGATAGATATAGAGTTCCTTTTATTTTTAATAATACAATGACAAGAGCAGAAATTCATGCAAATAATATCTTAACTATTTTAAATAGAAGCTATATAAATAAATCAGGAACTATTTTTAATATTTTCTTTCTTATGCTAATGTTTAGTTCAGGCTTATTTTTAGCTACTTTTTTAAAAAGAAAAAACGCAGAACTTATTTTATTTGGAATAACATCATTCTATTTTCTATTTAATATTTTTTTATTTTGTTTTTTTAATATCTATCTAAATATTTTTACACCTACTTTATCATTAGTTTTTAGTTTTTTTGCAGTAAAATGGTATTTTCTAGATAATAAAAATAGAGAAATATCTGATATAAGAAATATTTTTAAACAATATCTTGCCCCTCAAATACTTGATGAGTTTATAAAAAGGAAAGATTATGTTGAAGCTTTAAAAGGAGAAAGACGAGTAGTTACTGTTTTATTTGCAGATATTGCAGATTTTACAAGTATTTCTGAACGATTGCCTACTGATCAAGTTGTTATGATATTAAATGAATTTTTAACTAAAATGACAGATGTTATTTTTAGAAATAAAGGTAATTTAGATAAATATACAGGTGATGGCATTATGGCTATTTTTGGAAATGTTGGTAAAATAAATGCTCAAGAAAATGCAATAAGAGCAGTAAGAACTTCATTAGAAATGATAATAGAATTGGAAATTTTACAAAAAAAATGGATTTCAGAAGGTTTTATGCCTTTTCAAATAAGAATAGGTATTAGTACTGGTGATGCTGTTGTTGGTAATATTGGTTCACCTCAACAAAAAGATTTTACTGTTATTGGAGATACCGTAAATATTGCAGCCAGATTAGAAAAATTAAATAAAAATTATAATACTTCTATACTAATAAATAAAACTACATATGAATATGTCAAAAACACTGTAAATATAAAAAATTTAGGTTCTGCTAAACTAAAAGGTAAAGATAATTTAGTAGATATTTTTGAAGTTGTAATACAAAACTAATCAAATTAAATAAATTAGATTTAAATCTTTTAAAAGATAATTTTTAACTTTTAACTCTTGTTTATTCATGTTATAATAACTTAAGTTTATTTTTTTTCTTAGAGTATATCAAATGGGAAATTTAGCCTTATCTGGAACAACTTCTTTATCTGCAATAAACAGCTGGATATCTGTAATAAATTCTAATTTAACAAGTAGTAGGAAATATGGTTATAAAGAAACCAAGCTAACATTGGGATTATCTAATCCTGATGTTATCGGTAAAGCAGCGGGAACTTCAAATATAAGTATAGCTATTCCTTCATCTTCTTTGTTTAATAATAAATCAATTTATTATCTTAATTTTT
>JBBTGK010000187.1:0-9639 GCA_038060635.1 Cyanobacteriota bacterium
AAAATCCTTTTCCTATAGGTAAAGTTTCTTTTTTATGGGGTAACCATGCAAACATAAAAATTGATGATATTACTATAGGTAAAATCATTACTTGAAATATCATATTTGTAGCAAACATTTTTTATCCTCAAAATTTTTTCAATAAAAAACCACAAATTTCAAGAATCTAAAAATTTTCTAATTGATGATATTTGTGGTTATTTAATTACTATTTCATTATTCCTTCAACGCCTACCATTAAGGTAACTTCATCAGCAACAACTTTAAGCATTTCTTTCATTCCAAAATCAGATCTTTTAAGTTTTATCATAACATCTCCGCCTGATCTGGTTTCACCTTTCATTCCTTTAGCTTTTCCAACTCTATTGAAAACAACTTTAACTTCTTTTGTTACACCATGTAATGTTAAATCACCTGTAACATCGAAAGCCATTTTACCTTTAGCTTTAACTTTTTTACTTTTAAAAGTTATTTCTGGAAATTGTTTTGCATTAAAAAAATCAGGGCTTTTTAAATGTTCATCTCTTTTTGGATTAAAAGAATCAACACTATCAGTTTTTACAACTAGATCTACTGAGCTTTTTGATGGATCTTTATCATCAAAAACAACTTTACCGCTAACATTTGTAAAAGCACCAAAATTAGGAACTCCAAAATGTTGTGTTTTATAGATAACAGATGAATGAACAGGATCAATATCATAAGTTTCTGCTGCAAAAGAAGGCATTGCTAATAATAAAAATAAACTAGAAAGTACAGATGTTTTTTTAATAAAATTTTTCACTTTGATTCTCCGATAAATAAACATAAATTTTTTATACTGATATTTTACAAGATAAATATCATATAGATCTAATTTTACTATAATATCTTAAATTTAAATATTTTAAACTTAAACTATTTTACATTAATTAATCTTTTTTCCAAAAAGAAGAAGCACATTGTCCAGCTCCAGAAAAAATTTTTACAACAATTTCTTTTATTTCAAAAGCTTGAAGTTCTTTTTTATCATAAGTTAATTTTTCAAGCATTAAAGAAGAAAAATCTTCTAATGTTGCATTTACAATAGGAAGTAATAAAACATCTCTTTTTAAAAATGGAATTTTTTCATTACTAAAAATAGCATAAATATAATTTTCATCTTCTTCTATTTTTAAATACTTAGATTTTGTAGGTAAAATAAAAACTTCATTCCATTCTTTGCAAAGTTCAGTTATTCTTTTTTTGTATATCCCATAATCAAAACACATACCATTATCAAGTATATTTGCAGTAAGAGAAACATATACATTAAAATTATGCCCATGAAGGTTTTCTCTTTCTGTTTCAGAAAAAATAGTAAAATGTCCAGCAGAAAATTTCATATTCTCTTTAAACAGTTCTATTGTTGTTGTACCCATTTTCCTCTTCTAGTAAGACAATCTATAAAAAATAAAGGCTAAAAAAATTAATAAAAAAATAAAAAACATTGGAAATCTAAAAGATATTGCCAATAAAAAAACTAAAAACAGGACACCAATTATAGTCATTATTAATAAAAATACCTATTAAAAAAATATTAAATATATCTAGCGTCAAGTAAAATTGTTTTTTAAAAAAATAAACAACTATAAGTTTACGTTTACAATATTCTTAATCTAGTTACTTTTCACTTTGTACTTCTTACTAAGTATAATTATTTTTGCCCTACAGATGCTTTTAGTCTATCAGAAATATTTTTATATTGAGCTATATCAGCTTGTGTTGCTTTGTATCCACCAGTTTTTACTTTTTGTTCTAATTGTAAAGCCCAATCAACTTCTGCTTTTGATGGTGCTCCAGTAGGTGAATTTCCAGATTGTTGCAATGAAGCTCCTTGATTAACTCCTGTATAAGTTGGTAATTTTGAAGATGCAGCTCTTAAGGATGCAGGAACTTCTATAATTCTTGGTGTTGTTTGAAATAAAGATCTAGGAACTTCAAATGGTTTACTCCATGCTTGCCAATCTTTATTATTTTGTGTTGATGGATTAGACATAAGATTTTCACTTGCAGCATTAGACATACCTTGTGTTTTTAATCTATTAGCTATATCCTGATACTTTGCCATTTCTTGAGGATTAGGCTCATAATTTTGAGTTTTTGCTTTGTTTTCTAAATCCATAGCCCATTGAACTTCTTGTTGAGATACCTTATTACCAGTTCTTACTCCTTCTTGTTTAGCATTTGAGAGTTTTTGAGCCATATCTTGGTACTTAGCATTTTCTTCAGCTGTTGGCGCATAATTTTGAGTTTTTACTTTAGTTTCTAAATCAATTGCCCATTTAACATCTTGTTCAGTAATTCCAGGTGGTAAACTTGTTACTTGTTGAGGTGCTTGAGTTTGCTGAGTTTGTTGAACAGGTGCTTGTTGTTGAGAACTCATAAGTTTTTGAGACAAAGCATTATAAGCATCAGTTTCTTGCTGAGTAGGAGCATATTTTTGAGTTTTAATTTTATTTTCTAAATCTAAAGCCCATTGAACGTCTTGTTGAGATACTCCTGCAGGCAAAGTCGGAGCTTGTTGAGTTTGCTGAGTTTGTTGAACAGGTGCTTGCTGTTGAGAGTTCATAAGTTTTTGAGACAAAGCATTATAAGCATCAGTTTCCTGCTGAGTAGGAGCATATTTTTGAGTTTTGATTTTATTTTCCAAATCTAAAGCCCATTGAACGTCTTGTTGAGATACACCTGCTGGTAAACTTGGGGCTTGTTGAGTTTGCTGAGTTTGTTGAACAGGTTGTTGCTGTTGTGCATTCATAAGTTTCTGAGAAAGAGCTTTATAAACATCAGTTTCTTGCTGAGTAGGTGTATAATTTTGAGTTTTAATTTTATTTTCCAAATCTAAAGCCCATTGAACTTCTTGTTGAGAAACTCCTGCTGGTAATGCTGGTGTTTGTTGAGCAGGTTGTTGAGCCTGAAGATTTGGTTGTTGTGCAGGAGTTTGTTTTTGAGCATTAGCAAGTTTTTCAGCTATTACTTTGTAAGCCTGCATTTCTTGAGGTGTTGCTGTATAACCAGAATTTGATTTTTTTTCTAAATCTAAAGCCCAATTTACTTCTTCTTGAGAAACACCAACAGGAAGACTAGGAGATGTTTGATTTGTTTTTAATGACTCTGTGTTTTGTTGAGGTGTATCAAAAACAGGTTTTCCTGTAAACCGTGCCATAGCTTTATCAAAAGCTTGTGACGTATTCGTTACATTATAAGCATCATTAGAAAAATATGGTGCATTTTCTTGTTGACCTTGAGTTTGTTGAGTAACTTGTCCTTGTTTATTAGTATCAAAAGGAGAATAAGGGCTACTTATTGGAGATGAACTTCCTAAATTATTTATTCCTGACATATTAACTAATTCCCAAAAAATGATACACTAATTTTACTTATAGCATTATACAAGAAAAAAATTCTTAAATTTTATTTAAGATAAAATTAAATTATCTATAATAAATTTGAATGACGAATAAATCAAATTTAAAATTGTATTAAATTTAAAAGATTAAAAAGATTTATTTGTAAAATATTATCGATAGAATATAAAATAATCTACATCATATTCATAGGATCAATATCTATTCCAATTCTGCTTGAATCTTCTATTTTTATTTCTTTAAAAGTTTTTCTCAATAATTCTCTTACAGAGTCTAAAGAAAATGTTTTTATAAGTATCTGATAACGATAAAATTCTTTTATTTTAGGAACTCCAGCTGGTATAGGTCCAAGAACTGATCTAATTTCTTTTGAAATATTTTTTTTTAAAAAATCACCAATAATTTTAGCATCTTTTTTTACAAGATTTTCATTAAAATTAGCCACAATTATATTAACTAAATTTGAAAAAGGTGGATATGAAAGCATTTCTCGTGAAACAATTTCCTCTTTATAAAATCGCTCAAAATCATGTTTTGATGCACTTTGAATACTTATATGATCCAAAGAAAAACCTTGAGCAAAAACCTCTCCTTTTGTATCACCTCTACCAGATCTTCCTGAAACTTGTGTAATTAATTGAAATGTCTTTTCTTCTGCCCTAAAATCAGGTAAATTTATTGCTGTATCTGCTGTTATTATTCCGACTAAAGTTACATTAGGAAAATCTAAGCCTTTTGCAACCATCTGAGTACCTATTAAAATATCATATTCACCATTAGCAAATTTTGCCAATAAATCAAAATGCGCATCTTTTTTTGAGGTAGTATCTTTATCCATTCTTACTATTTTTGCATTATAAAAAAGTTTTTTTGCAAAAGTTTCTATTTTTTGAGTTCCTATTCCAAAATGTCTAATATTAGGGCTTTTACATTTAGGACATCTTAAAGGAATAGATTCTCTTTCCCCACAATAATGACATTTTAAAATTTCATGATCAGTATGATAAACCATAGAAACAGAGCAATTTTTACATTTAACCGAATAACCACACTCTCTACACATAACAAAAGTAGAAAAACCTCTTCTATTTATAAAAAGAATAATCTGCTCTTTTTTTAATAATCTATCTTCAATTGCATTTTTAAGTTCTCTACTAAAAATTCCTTTATTACCATCAGAAAACTCTTTTTTCATATCAATAAGCATTACTTTTGGCATTATTTGATTTTTTACTCTATCAGGCATATTTAATAAAACCCAATTTTTATTATTGTTAGCATTATAATAACTTTCAATACATGGAGTTGCACTACCCAATATTATTGTTGCTCCATCAAGTTCAGCTCTTTTTATAGCTACTGTTTTTGCATTATATTTAGGATTATTTTCTTGTTTATAAGAAGATTCATGCTCTTCATCTATTATTATTACTCCTAAATCTACCACAGGAGCGAAAACCGCAGATCTTGCACCAATAATTATTTTTGCATCACCATTTTTTATTCTTTGCCATTCATCAAATTTTTCACCTTCATTTAAACCACTATGTAAAACAGCGATACAATCACCAAATCTACTTCTAAATCGTGAAACAGTTTGAGGTGTTAAAGATATTTCAGGAACAAGGACGATTGCATTTTTACCTTCATTTAAAACATATTCTATACATTTTATATAAACTTCTGTTTTTCCACTTCCTGTAACTCCAAATAAAAGAATATTTTTGTTTTTTTCATCAGATTTTCGTATTTCTATAAATTTATCTAAAGCATTTTTTTGACTAGGGTTTAAAACAAAATCACTATTAAATTTAGTATTATAATCTTGTGGTTTTCTTAAAACTATTTCTTTTGAGATTGTTATACAACCTTTTTCTTCTAAGTTTTTTAATAAAGGTTCACTTGTTTTAAATTTGACTAAAGCATCTTTCATTCTAATAAAACCATTTTCTTTTTTTATTAAGCTAAGAATTTCTTTTTCTCTTTTACTTAATTCATCTAATTCATTTAAAAAAGAAATATAGATATGTTTTTTGTGTTTAGATTTATTTTCAAAAGTAAAATTTGTTTTAATATAATCTATTTCTAATAATTTCCTTACAAATTTATTATAAGAAGGTCCAAAATGAACTCTTAAAGTTGAGGCTCTAACACTTTTATGATCAATCAAATAATCACAAAATTCTTTAAATTTATTTTTTGCATTCAGTTCAATATAATCTTTAAATTCTTCTTCAGAAACAACAAGTTCTATTTCTCTTTTTGCTTTGGTTAAAATACCAGAAGGAATTGCAGTTTTTAAAACGGTCAAAAAATTTGTATGATAGTATTCTGCAACCCATTTTATAAGTTCAATATATTTTTCAGATAAAATTTGATTATCACTAGCTGCCAAAATTTCTTTTATTTTTATTTCAGAAGAAAGAGGATTTTCTTTTTGAAAACCTACAATGTAACCACCAACTTGATTTTCTTTTATTGGTACTATTACAGGTGTGCCTAAAGACAACTTATTTTTTAAATATGATGGTATTGCATAAGTAAAAGTTTGACTTTCCAGATCCGTGTGAACGTCTATTAGAACTTCTGCATAATTGTAATCTAAATATTTCATATAGCCCCATTATTTTTTATTTGAATGTCTAAAAGGCGGTTTGATGAATCAAACCCCTGCGAAAAAATTGTGTTTTATACTCAAAAAGAATTGATTTTCATTGATTATAAAAACATTTTTCCTAAAATACATCTTTTAAACAAACTCATTTTTTCTAACGAATTTTTATTTCTTTTTATACTCAAAGAAAATTGTTTTTAGAAAAATAATTAACTATAAATTTAGATTCATAATTATCTTATCTCTTTACTTTTCACTTTTTACTTTTCATTAAATATAAAACAAATAGCATTATATAGTTTTTAAAAAAAAGAGTATAGGTTTTTAATATTTAAGCTAAAAAACTTTATAATCATCTTTTTGATAGAGTTCTAAATTTCTAATTTTTTATGATACAATTAACCTTCTCATAAAATTTTATTTCTTTGAATATACAAATAATGTCTAAAATAACTCAAATACTTAATGATGCAATAATAGCTCGTCATGATTTTTTTAATAATTCTCACGCTGAAAATACAAATTCATATCGTATTTTTCATGGAGTTAATGATGGTTTTCAAGGCTTAACAATTGATCGTTATGGTTCTTCAATTCTTATTCAAACATTTAGAGAACCTTTAATAAAAGAAGAATTAGATGAAATTAAAGAAATAATTACTAAAAACACAACATTATTTGCTACAGATGAAGAAATATCTTTTGTTTATAACAATAGAACTATACACAAAGAAAAAGATCTAAACTTCGTAAATACTATATCTGAAAAAGCATTAGAAAAAAAAATTTTTAAAGAAATGAATTTAAACTATGTTTATCAAGCTAGACATAGAGGTCAAGATCCTTTTTTATTTTTGGATATGAGAGCAGGAAGACGTTTTATAATAAAAAACTCAAAAGATTTATCATTTTTAAATTTATTTTCTTATACAAATGCTTCAGGTATTTGTGCTATGCAAGGTGGATCAAAAGAAGTATTAAATATTGATTTTGCAGAATCTAGTTTAGAAATTGGTGAAGAAAATGCAAAATTAAACAATTTTATTCAACCTAACTATAAAGCAATAAAATCTGATGTTTTTTTTGCATTAAGACAACTTACAGGAACTCCTTTTAAAGGAAGAAATGGAATTCATAAAAAAGAAAAAATTATATTTAAAGAAAAAACTTTTGATTTAGTTTTTCTTGATCCTCCTGCTTGGTCAAAAAGTCCTTATGGAACAATTGATTTAGTTCGTGATTATCAAAGTATTTTTAAACTTTCTTTGTTAGCAACTTCAAAAGGTGGACGAATTATTGCGGTTAATAATGTTGGAAAAGTTAATTTAAATGAATGGTTAGAAATTTTAAAAAGATGTGCTAGTAAAATAGGTAGAAATATTAGTAATATAGAAGTTATCACTCCTGAAGAAGATTTTCCAAGTAAAGATAAAAATTATCCTTTAAAAATAGCTGTTTGTGATGTTTAAAATTAGTTAATATTATTGCAGTAGAGACATTGCTACATGCAGGGATTTGATTCATCAAATCCTTTATTATGTTAAGAAAATAATTTATAAAAAAAGGTCTAAAAATTAAATTTTTTTAGACCTTTTATTGAGAAAATAAATACCAGAATACTGGAACTATATTTTTATAAACTACTTAAAACATTTTGTTTACCATTAGCATCTAAAACAAAATTACCTTTATCATCTAAACCATATATTTTATATGCACTACATAAAGTTTGTTTTTTGGTTTTATCAAAAGAACATTTTAATGGTTGATATAACACAGCTCCTTTTAATTTTTTTGCATTAGCTTTTGAATATGCTTTATAATCAATTAAAGAACCAGCAACGGAATTTGTATAAGGATTTTTAAAATCTTTCCAATAACTAGCACCCAATTTATTATTTTTAGCTTCTTTTTCAAGGGCTTTAACAGTATCAGGATAAAAACCCATATTATCTACTGCAAAAGTTTCAGCTATTGTTTGAGTCATATGTTGATTTGCTTTTACTGTAGTTGATTTTACTTTTACTTTTCCATTATCTTGAAGAAAATCAATCAACCCTTTGAAATCCATATTTTTAAAATCTGCTGAAACAAGGAATTTACCACCAAAATTATTTTTATCTTGAGATGAAGAACCTGAAACAGATTCAATTTTTGAGAGATTACTTGTAATAGATTTATCTTTATCTATTCCTGCTAAAAGCGGAGAAACTAAATTTAAAATTTGTTTAAAATTTAAAAACATTGTTCCTGTATAATCTTGATTATACATTTTATTTGCATTTCCAAAAACTGTATTAGAATTTAAATTAAATTCTGGTGAAGGGTTATTAATTCTATCTATTATTGCTTTTATGGCACTTGGACTTGATGCAAGAATCATTTTGTCGTTAACAAAAGCATAAGACGGTCTTAAACCCATTTCTTTAAAATCTTCTATAAAATTGGTTTCAAAAATATCAATATCTTTATATTTTTCACTATCACTAAATGTCATAATAATATCTTTTTTAGGTTTAGGAGTTGAAGTATCTTTATTTTTTCTATTTCCAGAATCTTTTTCTTCCATCATTGAACCAATATCAAGTTTGAATTTACCTAATTGAGCAAATATTTTATCTTTATTTTTGGGAGTCATAATCATAGCAATAGATGGAATTAATGGTGTTTCATCTGTATTAAAAATAGAAAATGCTAAATCATCTTTTACATTATCAATAATCTCTTTTATTTCTATTCCTGTTGAATCGGTAATTAATTTATCTACTTCTTTTAATTCTTTTGTGCCTTTTTCTTCCATTTTAGAAAGTTGATTTTTAACTGTGGTTATAGTTTTTTCAATATCTGCATATTGAGCTAGTAATAAAGTTTCTTTTGGAAGCATAGAGGCAAATTTATTGTATTTTATTTTATTTCCATCAACAGATAATTCAGAAGAAGGATCCATTGCAATATTACTAACAAATCTAAATAATGAAGAATCAAAATTTATATTCATCAACATTCCATTACTTTTTAATAGACTTTCTAAGTTTACAGTACTTAATTCTTTGTAGGTTTCATCATATTCTTTACTTGAAGCTAATGATTTAGCTATTTTTTTAATATTTACATAAAATTGAACTTGATATGGATCTTTTAAATTATTAAAATTGTCAGAAAAATCTTTACTATCAGAAATAGAAGGAACTGTTTTCATGTATGTATTTATAGATTGTTCTACAATATTTTTTTTATCAGAAAAAAGAATATATTTATCAATAAAACAATAATAGAATTGTACTTTATCTTTAGTATTTTTTTCTATTACTCCTACTATATTATAGTTTTTATATTTTGCTTCTTTACTTTTAGGATTTTCTTTTTTTAACATATTAAAAATCTTTTTAGAAGCGTCTTTACTTTTTATTTCTACTATTGCTAAAACATCAGCATCAGATTTTTTCTTTTCTGCTTTAAAATCATTTATAGAAAAAACTAAATTATCACCCAAAGAATTTATAACTTCTTTATTAACTTCTTTTGATTTTCCTTTGTTTAAACTTTCTGTTATTTTTGCAAAAATATCGTATTTTTTTAGAGATTTATTTTCTTCAAAAATTTTCCAACTATTTTTAGATGTTTTTATATCAAATGTAA
>JBBTGK010000188.1:0-6001 GCA_038060635.1 Cyanobacteriota bacterium
AGGATAAATCCTTATAAACTTAAAGTTTCTTGATTAACATTCATTGTTTTTCATTACTTTTTGATACTATAAGTTTCTTTTGATGAAACTAAAATATAAATTTTTAACAAAAGTTTAAAAATGAAATAAAATGGGAAAATATAGATTATAGTATAAATTTTAATATGTAATCTTTTATGAAAACAAAAATTTTAAATAGTGTATTTGTTTCAATATTTTCTCTTTTATCAATTTCAAGTACTGTTTTTGCAGAAGACAGTAAATTTAATGCAAAAATTGTTAAAGTTAAAAATTCGGTTGAACTTAAATATGGTTCTCAAGCATGGACAAAAATAAATAGTAATAGTATTGGAAAAGCAGGTTCTGTTTTAAGAACAGGTGCTTTATCTAAAGTTGAAGTTTTATATCCTGATGGAACTGTAATACGTTTAGGAAGTAGAAGTGTTTTAAATATTTTAAATAAAAACTCACGAGAAATAAAACTAGATTCAGGAAATTTATGGTTTAAGGTTATTAAAAAATCTTATGGATTAAAAATACATACAAATAAGGCTATTGCTACAATAACAGGAACTGAGGGTGGCGTTAAAATTGAAGATGTTTCTTCTTTAAATAGTACTACTGAAAATAAAAAAGATGCTAATAAAATAGATACATCTTTAAAAAATGGAACTATTTCAATGTCTGATAATATTGAAGAAGAAAAAAATCATAATTTATCAAATGTTGATGGTGTAATTACAATAGGTAAGAAAAAACCTAAAACTGAAGAAGTAAAATCTAAAAAAGAGATAACTATAGTTGTAGCGGAAGGCTCTGTTTCAACCCAAGTCGGTGAAAAAAATTATCAAATGTTGGCTGGCGATAAAGTTTCTTTTGATGAAAAGAAACCTGAAAATTCTACCTTAACTTATGTTGGGATTGATAAAATAAAAGAAGGTTTTGAATCTTCAGAGCCATACACAGAAGAACCTCAAAATAAAGATTTACCAAAAAACGAAAATGTAATAACAAATTTTGTTGCAGGAAGTATATCAAGAGCTACAACCGTTGCTGTAAAAGCTAATATGTCTGTTATTCAGGGAATGTTAGAAACTTATGCCCTTGATAATGGAGGATATCCAAAAAATGTAGCAGACTTAATTGAAGCATCAAAAAAATCTGGTTCTTTTAAATCTATTGTAAATCCTATAACAAAAGGAGAAGGTATTGGTAAAGCAATTGATAACTATAGCAAAAAATCTCCTGCTGGTGGTTTAGTTTTTTATGCACCAGAAAGTTGTACAGGAAATATTTGTGCTAAATATAAATTATATGGAAGTGATGTAGTTGGTAATTATGTAATGGATAAGGATAAACCTTTTAGTCTTAGTAACTAAAAACTAAAAACATTAAAAGTTATTTTATCATTATTTATATTTATTTTTTGAGAAAAAGCTAAAAATTCTTTGTTGAATTCTTCTATTTTTGCAAAATCATCTTTTTTGTTATAAAGAATTTCATCATTTTTATTTCTTAGCTCTTTTTTTGTAAGATGATAGCCTATTACCCCTGCAAATGTCATATATAAAGGAAAAAGTAATATAAATAATATAGTATATGTAGCCTCTCTTTTTAAATTTGTTGAGGTTTCTTTTGTTGTAGATTCTAAATAAGTTACACCTAAAGCACCCACAAGAAATAATATTGTAGAAGAAAAAGTTGCTAAAAAAGTAAGCCAAAAATTACCTTCCCATTTTTCTTCAGTATTTTCACTACCTTGGTCATAAATTATTGCTGATATACCAAAAGACATTACTAAATAAACAATTAGCGAATATAGAAGAGCTTGCCTTGTATCATCTTCAGTTGAATAATATGAATTTTTTGAAGAATTTTTTATAAGAAAAGTAATTAATGGAACTAAAACAGCCATAACCATACCAATTAATGCTGAAGGATATGCATTTAAATAACCTAATACTATTTGATTTATAATAATTTTAGATTCTATATCACTTAAAGAATTATTCTTTGGTATAAATTGTCTATTATTAAATAACTGATAAAATTCAGTTTGATTGTTTTTTATATCTAATGAATATATTTCTATTTTATTATTTTCTTTTTGAGTTTCAAAAACAGAAGAATAACCTTTGGAATTAAAATTAAAAATTAGGCTAAAAATAACAAAAAAAACCATTATTTTTGATTTTATATTTGACATTTGTCTCAACCTTAGAATAATATTATTATTAAGACATATTAATATATTTAATAAAATTTTTCAATCTTTTATTGAGGTTTTTATGAGACAGTTTAAATTATTTTTTTTAATAACTTTTCTTTCATTACTTTCTTCTTGTGCATGTGGCTTTAAATTTACGAAAATCAAAGAACCTATTTATGCAACAAAAAGTGATTTTATAGGAAAAATAAAAACTATAAAACCAACAGAGATAAATAATACAGGTAAAATATATTTATATAAAAATTTTATTTTTGTACATGAAAAAAATAATGGAATACATATAATAGATAATATTGATATAAAAAATCCTAAAAATATTGGTTTTTTAAGAATTCCAATGAGTGGTGATATCGCAATAAAGGATAATATTTTATATGCGGATATGTTTAAAGATTTAATTGCTATTGATATTAATGATATAACTAATTCAAAATTTTTGAGAAAAAATGACAATGTTTTTGAAATAAGTAACGGAAATAATGAAGAAAAAATTCAAATAGGATATAGAGTTAAAGAAACTATCTATGAACCTGTTGTTTGTGGTACGGGAAATTCTAACTCTTTTATATTACTTCCAATGCAACCACCAAATGAACCAATTACACCGTCATCGTCCTCTCCAAATCAAGGAAATACCTATGGAAAAACAGGAATAGGAGGCTCATTAGCAAGGTTTTCAATAATAGAAGATTATTTATATGTTTTATCATCTATTGATATGATTATATATAATTTAAAAAACACTCAAGATTTTCAAAAAGAAAATACTATAAAAATTGGAAATGGTTTAGAAACTATTTTTCCTTATGATGATAAACTATTTTTAGGTTCTCAAACTGGAATGTATGTTTATGATAACAAAAATAAAATAAAACCTGAATTTTTATCTACTTTTCAACATATAAAAAGTTGTGATCCTGTTGTTGTAGAGAATAAAAAAGCTTATGTTACCTTAAGATCTGGTAGTTCTTGCAGAGGTGGAAATAATGAGTTAGATATTATAGATCTTGAAGATATAAAAAATCCTAAATTAATAAAAACTTACCCTATGAAAAATCCAAGTGGATTAGCAATAAAAGATAATATTTTGTATTTGTGTGATGGTTCTGAAGGTTTAAAAATATTTGATGTTTCAAAATCTGATGATATAAAATTTATAAAAGCAATTGCTATTAATAACCCAAAAGACATAATTTTAAATGAAAATAATCATGCAATTATTGTTGCTGAAGAAGGTTTATTACAATATGATTTTTCTGATTTAAAACAAGATAATGTCCAATTAAGCAAAATAACAACTAAAAATGTAGATAAAAACATTGAAATAGGAAATAATAACAATAATGATTCAAAAAAAGTTGGTGATATTTTTTATTATAATTGGTATGAAAAATATTTTTTAGAGTAAAATTTTAATTATGAATAATGAATTAAATATCAAAATTTTGTACCTATTTTTATGAAATATTTCAAATTATTTTTTTTTATAACTTTAGTTTCATTCCTTTCTTCTTGTGCATGTGGTTTTAAATATATAAATACAAATGTTCCTATGTATGCACCAAAAAGTGATTTTATAAAAAAAATAAAAACTATAAAACCAAAAGAGATAAATAATGCAGGTAAAATATATTTGTATAAAAATTTTATTTTTGTTCATGAAAAGGATGCTGGTGTACATATAATAGATAATACAGATATAAAAAATCCTAAAAATATTGTTTTTTTGAGAATTCCATTTAGTACTGATATATCAATAAAGGATAATATTTTATATGCTGATATGTTTAATGATTTAATATCAATTGATATTAATGATATAAATAATATAAAGATTTTAAAAATAAATGAAAATATTTTTGAAAAAGACAATGTGAGTATTGATGAAACAGTTGAAATTGGATATAAAACAATTAAAACAGAATATATACCTGTTTTTTGTGGTGAAGTACCATTATCATTACAACCTAAAGCTAATAATGGACTAGAATTCTATGAGCCATCTTCTCCAGAAATAACACCAAGAGATTATTCTAATAATTATAAAAATACAGAAATAGGAGGTTCTTTAGCAAGATTTTCAATAATAGAAGATTATTTATACGTTTTATCATCTTCAGTTGAAATGATTATATATAATTTACAGAATACTCCAGATTTAAAAGAAGAAAATACGATAAAAATTGGAAGTGAATTAGAAACTATTTTTCCTTATGATAATAAGCTATTCTTAGGTTCTAAAACTAGAATGTATGTTTATGATAACGAAAATAAAACAAAACCTAAATTTTTATCTAGCTTCCAACATATAAAAAGTTGTGATCCTGTTGTTGTCGAAAATAAAAAGGCTTATGTTACTTTAAGAGGAGGAGGAATAACTTGCAATAGTTCAAATAATGAACTAGATATTGTAAATATTGAAGATATAAAAAATCCCAAATTAATAAGAGCTTATCCAATGAAAAATCCAAGTGGATTGGCAATAAAAAATAATATTTTGTATTTGTGTGATGGAGTAGAAGGATTAAAAATATTTGATGTTTCAAATTCTAATGATATAAACCTAATAAAAACAATTCCAATAAATAATCCTAAAGATATAATTTTAAATGAAAATGATCATGCAATTATTATTAGTCAAGAAGGTTTATTTCAATACGATTTTTCTAATTTAAAAAAAGAAAACCTTGAGTTAAGTAAAATACTAATTAAAGAATCTAATTTAAAAAATGATAATGTTAGAGTGGAACAAATAAAAATAAAAAATCCTGAAATATTGCTTCAAAAAAATCTGGATTTAAAACAAGGTGGTAAGGTTTTTTATTACAATTGGTATGAAAAATATTTTTTAGAGTAAAATTATAATAAACCTAAAAATTAAAAACATTAAACGTTATTTTATCATCATTTATATTTATTTTTTGAGAAAAATCTAAAAATTCTTTGTTTAATTCTTCTATTTTTGCAAAACTATCTTTTTTATTATAAATAAGTTCATCACTTTTATTTCTTATCTCTTTTTTTGTAAGATGATAACCAATTACACCTGAAATTGTCATATATAAGGGAAAAAGAAAGAAAAATAATCCTATATATACAGGGTCTTTATTAAAACTTAAAAAAGATTCTTTTTCATTAGCTCTTAAAAAAGCAATTCCCAAAGAACCTGCTAAAAATAATATTGTAGAAGAAAATGTTGCTATAAAAGTAATCCAAAAATTACCTTCCCATTTTTCATAACTGTTTTCATCACCTTCATTATAAATGGCTAAAGTGATACCAAAAGACATTCCTAAATATGTAAATAGGGAAAATAAAATGGCTTCTCTTAAAGAATCATTTGAATAAGATTCAATAGAATCTTTGAAAGAGTTTTTTAAAAGAAAATTAATAAAAGGTGAAAAAAGCCCCAAAATCATTCCTATTATTGCAAAAGGAAAAGCATTTAAATAACCCGAAAAAATCTGTTTTACAATGTAAGCTTCAGGAGATGGAGTTTCTAAAGATGAAACATCTGTTTTAAATTGATTATTGTTGAATAATTGATAAAATTCTGTTTGGGTATTTTTTATATCTAAAGAATAGATTTCTATTTTGGTATTTTCTTTTTTAGTTTCAAAAATAGCAGAATAACCTTTAGTATTAAAATTAAAAATTAGACTAAAAACAACAAAAAAAAACATTACTTTTGATTTTATGTTTGACATTTGTCTCACCCTTAGAATAATATTATTATTAAGACATCTTAATATATTTAATAAAATTTTTCAA
>JBBTGK010000189.1:0-10839 GCA_038060635.1 Cyanobacteriota bacterium
GTGAATGATTTGTTCAATTATTTATGTTCTCTGCTATAAGTGCTGTTTTTGCAGATTGGACAGATAGTTTTTTTACAATAGATGAAACCAGACAACTAGAAGTTTGGAGAAGTAATATTGATAGATTGAAGGTTTCTGATGAAGAAAGAGCTTTACTTTATGTTTCTGTTTATCTTACTATGGATTATTGGGTAACATATAATAAAAGATATTTCCAAACAAAAAATCTTTCAGCTGGTGAAGTTCTTAGGTACTATATTGATGTTGTAAATAGAATGGTTTTTGATAATGGTATGCCTAATACTGCTTATTGGCACGATTCTTATGAAATTGCATCTCAAATTCCAACAGAGCTTGTATATATATATCCTCCATCTAAAGATGGTTTTAGAAACTATAATATGAGATTTTATCTTTGGGAATGTTGGACAAGAAGAGTAAGTCAACTTAACTTAGAAGGTGTAATAAATAAAGCCGAACACAGAAAACTAGGTGAAACTTTTAATGATATTAATGATTATTACGCTGCATTAGATTCTTTTTTACAATTAGTTCAGTCTAATTCTATTTGGGTTATATCATATAATGATCAAATTGCTCCAAATAAAGAATCGATAAAAGATATAGTTAAAAACTATAAAAATATACATAAAGAAGTTGAAATTGAAATACCTTACCCAACAGCTGCAGGAACTCTCAGCGTAAAAGAAGGTCTTATAATTGCGGTGTCTTAATGATAGAAATTGGATCTCTAAAAGATTTTAAACTTTTTGATCTTTTGACAATATCAAATCAAAGTAAAAAAAGTGGTAAATTAACTTTATCGCTTCGTGATAACGATGGCTTTATTTCTCTTGATCAAGGAAATATAATAGATGCAAATTTTAAAAATCTATCAGGGGAAGAAGCTTTTTATGAACTTATGTTTTATGAATCTGGCGAATTTAAATTTACTGAAAAAGATCAAAGTGATTTAAATAAGACAATAAATAAATCTAATGAGGAGCTTTTTCAAGAATCTTCTTTGAGAATAGAACTAACTAATGAACTTAGAAAAAAATCTATTACAACAGACCTAAATTCTAAAATAAAAATAATTTATGAAATTGATTCTTTAATACTTGATTTAGTAAAAGAAGGATATAATACTATAGTTTCTTTATTCAAAAAATCTAATATTAATTTAAATGAATTTGTGCAACAAATTGATAAACTAATTAAAGATAAAAATATAGAACTTGAAAAAAATATACAAAATGAAATTTGGTTTTCTTTCAAACGTATTATTAGCCTTACTTATAACGAGTTTACAAGTATAAGTGGTTCTAAAATGAATAAAGATCTTGAAAATAAAATTCAAGATTTAATTAAAATAAACTCTTTGAATTTAGACTTTAAAGATGGTAGAATTGATACCAAAGATCTATTTAAGTTAGATTCTAGTGAACAATTAAGTATATACAAATTGTTCTTAAGAGAGTTAAAGTTATATATAAGTAAGATATATGGTAAAGATTTTTTTAATAATATTTTTACCGAAGTTTCAGAAGTTGAATCTAAAATGATTGACTTATGAATTTAAATGTAGGATTAATTTAGTTAGAAGAGGTATTTAAGTGCTTAACCCACAGTTAACAAGTCTAATAGTAACTACTGAAGGCTTAAAAAGTATAAAAGATATATTGAATAAGCTTAGAGACGAAACTAAAGCTAGATATATTCTTTTAGTTGAAAAAAGTGGTCAAATGATAACAAGCGTAGGAGAAGAAAGTCCTTTTTCTATGCCTCTCTCTGCATTAATTGCAGGTGCTTTTGCATCTACAAGAGAAATTGCTAAATTACTAGGAGAAACAGAATTTAATGTTATGTTTCAACAAGGTAAAACCAGAAATATATATATATCTGCACTAAAAACTCAGGATCTCCTTACAGTTGTTTTTGATGAGAGTGCAATGCTTGGTATTGTAAAGTTAAAGACTAAGCAAGTTACAGAGCCTTTAAGTGATGAAATTGCAAGCATGTTATATAAAAAGTAATTTGGATTATTGTTTATTTATGAAAGTTGAGAAAATAGTAAAATGGCATTAATAAATTATTCAAGCAGAGAGATACACTGTAAGATTGTTTACTATGGAACTGGTTTGGGTGGTAAAACAACAAACTTAGAATATGTTCATAAACAGCTTAGTCCAACGATAAGAGGTGAAATGGTTTCTTTGAATACTGCAAATGAAAGAACACTGTTCTTTGATTTTTTACCTTTAGATTTAGGAAGTGTTCAAGGTTTTAGAACTAAATTTAGTTTATATACTGTTCCTGGACAAGTTGAGTATAATGCAAGTCGTAAACTTGTATTAAACGGAGCTGATGGAATAGTATTCGTCGCAGATTCTCAAATAGAGAAAATGCAAGAAAATGTTGAAAGTTTAAAGAATATGGAAGAAAATTTAGCAGAATATAATATGACGCTTGATTCTATACCTTGGATTTTACAATATAATAAAAGAGATTTGCCAAATGCAGCTTCTATGGATGAATTAGAAAGAGCTATGAATAGTAGAGGTGTTCCAAGTTACGAAGCTTGTGCTTACGATGGACAAGGTGTTTTCCAAACTCTTAAAGCTATTAGTAAAGAAGTTTTAAATAGACTAACTTAATATACACAGTAAGAAGTAAGAAGTAAAAAGTGATGAGTAATGAGATTAAATTATATCTTGTTACTTTTCACTTTTTTATTTTTATTAGATATATAATCATAATGTTAGCCACAGATTCAAGTAATTTAACAAATAAGAAACCTGTTTTAGATTGAGCTTTGACTATATTTCTTATCTAGTTACTTCTTACTTTTCACTTTTTACTTTTATAAAAACAGATATTAATTTATTCTGAATTCTTAACAAGGATTATCAAAAACCTTTTTAATATTTTCAAAATTTGAAATTGATTCTTTAAAATCAAAATTATGAAAAGATGAAATTCTAAAAGCTGTTTTTGGTTCTTGGAATCTTGTTTTTATCAAAAAAGGCTCGCCCTTTTTTACTATGTTATGAGAAAAACTACCATTTACATTTATTATACTTATCAAATTTGCATACAGATCTTTTTCAATTTCTTCTTTCATTGTTTCATAAAAATCTGTTATCGGTTGTATTATTACAAATTTATATTCTTGCCAAAATTCAAATTCTGCTAATGGTTTAGGTTTTTTAAAAGCTAGGTGCATTAATTGCCTTTTTGTTTCTCCATTTGGTTTTATCCATAAAACTTTTTCTCTTTCTTTATCACCTTGCTCTAATGTGCTAAAAAACTCTTTTACAACCCAAGTTTTTTTTTCTATTTTCAAAGTATTCCATAAATCAAGTAATTCTTCAGATGGAAAATGTTTTAAAGGCATAAAAAGTTTGTACAAAAACATAAAATTTCTGTGTATTTTTCCCCATTTCAAAATATTTCCTATTAAAATATTTCCTTCTAACGATTTAAATATTTTACTAAAACTATCTTGGTCAAAAGATACTAAAAAAAGAGGATCAATATCTAAAAAACCTGCCAATTTTAAAAGTTGTTTTTCATCGCGTGGAGAGTTAAAGCTAAATTTTTTATCATTTACAGCATCATATCCTTCCCTTAACCACCTTTTTATAGATGATTTACTTATTTTAAGATCTGACAAAAAATTATTTATTTCTTCACTATTTTCGTCTAATCCTTTTTCTTTAAAAACAGCTCTTATTATACTTTTGTTGAATCTTAAATTTAATGTTTCTTGTATATAATCCATATAAAAAGAGCTTTGTTCTTCACTCATTTTAATTAAAACCTCAATTTATTATAATTTATGTGCTTCCAAAACAGTATTTTTTATAAAATCATTATTAATATTTTCTAGGTTATTTTTAGATATAAAAGCCAAAAACTCTATATTTCCAGAAGGCCCTTTTATGGGTGAGAATGTAAGTTTATTTATGTATAAATTGATATTATTAAGAAATAGATTAATATTTTCTATAACTTTTATATGAATATCTTCTGATATTACAACACCTTTATTTAAATTGCCTTTTCCTGCTTCAAATTGTGGTTTTATAAGTGATATGATAAAAAAATCATCTTTTAATAATTCAATTAAATTAGGTATTATTTTTGTTATAGAAATAAAAGATACATCCATAACTACTCCATCAGCTTTTTCTTCATTATTAATATATAGTTCTTCTGGTTTTAAATATCTGGCATTACATCTTTCAATTACTTTTACTTTTTCATTTGTTCTTATTTTCCAATCTATTTGTCCATAACCAACATCTATTGAATAAACAAAATTAGCTTCATTTTGTAATAAACAATCAGTAAAACCACCTGTAGAAGCTCCAATATCAAGAAAAATTTTATTTTTTATTCCTGCTTTAAAAACATCAATAGCTTTTTCTAATTTAAAGCCACCTCTACTTACATATTTACTTTCAAATTCTTCAGTTAAAATAATTATTTCATCTTCTTTAACTAAAGTACCTGCTTTATCTATTATTTTATTTCCAACTTTAACAATTCCAGACATTATTGCAGATTGAGCTTTTTGCCTAGAATCAAAAATATTTTTTTCTATAAGTAATATATCTAATCTTTTTTTCATCTTTTATTTAAAAACGAGTGCTATTGATTTTATTCATCAAAAAATAATACAATGAATTTATTTTAATTACAATAAAAGGGTATTTTTTCTTATTTAAAAATTTTAAAATTAATATTATTTAAATTGTTTTTTACTGATGTCTTTTAATTTATTTTTCATCTATATTATTAAAATGCAAAAAACCAACAATTTTTTTGTTGGTTTTAATTATTAAGAAAAGAAAATTAAACAAAAACTATATCATTTGTAAAACTTTTTCTTTTGCAATTTTTATTCTAGAAAGCATACTTTCTAATCGTACTTCAATTTCTTCCAAAACATAATCAGCGTATTTATCAGATTCATCTAATGTTGTATTGTAGTCTTTTTTTGCTTTTTCATTGATATTTTCGGCTTCTTTTTTTGCTCTATCCAAAACTTCATTTATTTTTTCTTGCGATGTTTTTCTTAAAGTTTCAGATTGTTCTCTCGCTCCTTTTATCAAAGCTTCAGAATCTTCTTTTGCTTTAGAAACAGAAATTTTAGCTTCTTCTTTTGCTTTAATTAATATAGATTGGGCTTCTTCTTTTGATTTCGCAAAAGAAACTTGAGCTTCTTCTCTGGCTTTATTTAAAACTTGATCATATTCTGCTCTTGTTCCAGATACCAAAGCATTACATTCTTCTTTAGCTTTATTTAATATAGAATCAGCTGTAACTTGAGCTTTTTTTATTACTTCATGTTCACTGGTCATTAATCTTGCTCTTGCTTCAGCATTTTCCAAAAGTTCGGTCGCTTTTTCATTAGCATCGTTTAATATTCTATCTTTAGTAAAAACAATTTCTTTTGATTGATTTATTTCATCTGGTAAAGTTTTATTTAAAAGATCTAATAAACCATAAAACTTTTCCTCATCAAGCAAAATCTTATTAATGATAGGTAGCTTTGTACTGTTCAACGCTAACTCTTCTATTGATTCTAATATATTTTTTATATCTTCACTAATATTGATCACTCCCTTAGAATGTTACAAAAATCACAAACACTTAGTATTATATTTTAATTTTTGGTTAAATTTCAAGTACCTTTATAAAAAAAAGTTTAATTAAATATAAACTTTTATGCTTTAATCTAAATTTAAATATTAAAATAACCAATAACAATAATAATTTATAAAATTTCTTTTGATTTTAATTTTTTAATATCCTCGCTTCTTGATTTTTAGTATATATTTTACAAAACTTAGGCTATAATTATCTATTGTTTTATTTATAAAATTTGGAGAAACTTAGTTTTGAATATACTCACCGTTATTCTAATAATAGGTATATTAGTTTTTGTTCATGAGTTAGGGCATTTTCTTGCTGCTAAATGGTTAAAAGTTCCTGTAAAAATATTTTCTATTGGTTTTCCATTAGGAAATTTACCACCACTTATAAAATTCAATTGGCAAGAAACAGAATGCCAACTAAATTATCTTCCTCTAGGTGGCTTTTGTGCTTTTATGGACGATGAAAAAACTGAAGATAAAGATCCCAACGATATGAATTATCTTAGTAATAGAAAAATTTGGGAACGATTTGTAGTTATTTCTGGTGGAGTTGTATTCAACTTTATTTTCGCACTTTTTATTGCAGTTGTAATGTATTTTTATTTAGGAATACCAGAAGGAAGAGAATTTTCTGATGGAGTTACTGTTATTGATGTAAAAAATGGCTCTCCAGCTGATAAAGCAGGAATAAAATCATTTGATACTATTGTTGAAGTTGATAAAGTTCCATTAATGTTTAACTCTGATATGAATGCTCTTTTTCAAAAACTTCTAAAACCAGAAGAAGGTAAAAAATCTGTCGAATTGACTTATATTTCAACTTCAGGTGAAGAATTAAAAAAAGAAATTGAATTGAATAAAAAAAATGAATTTAAAACAGAAACTCAAGATGTAGTCGGTATTTATGTAAAAAATATTATACAAGGTAAAGTTGGTGAAAAAGCTGGAATTCTTAAAAACGATATAATTACAGAAATATCAGGTAAAAACTTCAAAGATGCTAGAAATCCTGAAGGTCATTTAAGAGAAATTTTAGCCGCAGAAAAATCAGGTTCAGAAATAAACATAAATATTGTTAGAAATGGTGAAAATAAAATAATCAAAGCTAACTTAGAAAATGATAAAAAACTAGGTGTGAGTATAGAATTTATAAAAGGTCTTTTAATTAAATCTTCTGAAAATGAAAGTTTACTTCCTAAAAATAGTATAGTAATTGAAGTTAATAAAAATGCTCTTTTTGATACTTCATCTCTTATGAAAACTCTTATTGGTAAACATAAAGATGGTTCAGTTGCAGAAGTTGTTGTAAAAAGAGGTGGCGAATTAAAAACATTTCAATTAACCCCTGAAAAAGAAGGCGTAATTGGAGTTAATATTTATCCTGCTGTTGAAGAAGTAACAAGAAAACCAAATTCTATTACAGAGCCATTTGTTCATGCAGGTTCGTTTATTTTCTCAACAACTGTTTTACTTTCAGATGCTTTACTTAAAATGTTTACTGGTAATGTTTCTGCTAGTGAAATTGGTGGCCCAATAATGGTTGTAGCAAAAGGTGCTGAAATTGCCCAAGCTGGAATTTCAAAATTATTTAAATTTACAATAATGATAAGTATAGAATTAGTTATATTGAATGTAATCCCACTTCCTGCGGTTGATGGAGGACATTTATTTTTATTAATAATAGAAAAAATAAGAGGTAGAAAATTACCAAGACAAATTGAGGAAAAAATTCATTACACTGGTTTGTTGTTATTACTTGGTCTTGGAGTGTTTTTAATATTAAAAGATGTTCTTACTTTATCAAAATTAATAGGATAAAAATATGAAATATATTACTACAATTACTGGTAAAATAGATATTACAGGAGTTCCTAAACTTAATAAACTTCAAATAAGGAATTATCTTGAAGAAATTTATCCAGTTTCAGAAATAGGTAGTATTTTTTCTGATGATGAACTAAATTTTGATGAAGAATGGGATAGTTTTGATAGAAGTGAAAAGTTTTTAATAATTATGTGGAAAATATCAAAACAAGTTCTTAAAGAAACTAGAGGTTTAATAATGTGTTCTGGTGAAAGAGAAGGAGATATTTGGGGAATAATAATTAAAGATAATAGGCTTTTTACCCAAAGATATGAGCTTAA
This sequence comes from Cyanobacteriota bacterium, assembly GCA_038060635.1. Classification (GTDB taxonomy): domain Bacteria; phylum Cyanobacteriota; class Sericytochromatia; order UBA7694; family JACMQJ01; genus JBBTGK01. The sequence continues at coordinate 7,812 of JBBTGK010000189.1, forward strand.
AGCAGAAGGTGATGCTCAAGAATATGAAAAGGTAAGGTTTTAACATGATAGGAACTACTTTTATTTCAGGTGAAATTGATCTTGCTTTAGTTTCAAAAGAAAAAAGATTAGAAATAAAAAAAATAGTTGAATCTTTTTTTGGTGCTAAATACTCTCTTGAAGTTTATAAAGAAGATTATTTAGTTTTTGAAGAAGAGTGGGAAAATCATGAAGATACTGACGCTTTTATGCAATTTTTATTGCAATTAATACCTTTTTTAGATAAAAAATCGGTTGCAAGATTAATGTGTGAAGGTGAAACTCATAGTGATTATTGGTCAACAATTATTAAAAATGGAAAACTCTATATTCAGAAATATAAGCTGAAACCTGCAAGTGATAAAAGAGAATTTTTTTATAAACAATAGATTTTATAATCCTAATTTAATTGAAAAAACTATTTTTTTAAGATTATGATGAAATTCTCCACTCATGATCTTTATTTTTTACTTCTTTTTTTATCTACTACATTGATTGGTTCAAAATTTCTCAATGAGCTTTTCAAGAAATTTAATCTTCCTTCTTTATTAAGTGAAATTTCATTAGGAATCATCTTAGGTCCAACAATTTTTGGGAATATTTTTCCAGAAATATCATCACAATTTTATTTAAATAATAGTTCTCTAAAAGTTGCATTAGATAGCTTAATTTCTTTATCTGTAATAATGTTTTTATTTATATCGGGAATGGAAATAGAGCTTGAATTACTTTTAAAAAAAATAAAACCTATAATTTTTACAAGCTTGGGTAGTATATTAATTCCTTTTGTTACAGGATTTGCAACAGCATGGTTTTTACCAAATGTTTTTGAATATGATGAAAGTAAAAAACTTATTTATTCTATTTTTTTTGGTATCGCAATGGCAATATCAGCATTACCTGTAATAATGAGAATTTTGAGTGATCTTAAAATATTAAATACTGATGTTGGAATTGTAGTTATTGCCTCTGCTCTTGTTAGTGATATTGTAGTTTGGGTAACATTTTCATTTATTTTAAAAATGTTAGGAAAAGGTGATAATAATTTTGATTTAAATATTACTATCTTTTTACTTATAATTTTCCTTATTTTTTGTTTAACTATAGGAAAAAAAGTTATAAATAGATTATTATATTTTATTAATGATAATTTTTCTAATAAAGAAGCAATTTTATCTATAAGTTTAGGTATTTGTTTTTTATTTTCGTCTTTTACAGAATATATAGGATTACATGCAATAGTAGGTGCTTTTTTTGCTGGTATTATTTTTTCAGATTTAAAAAAAATAAATAATAAAGTAGAATCAACTCTAATCAGTTTTATAAATAATATCTTTACTCCATTATTTTTTGTTTCATTAGGATTAAGAGTAAATTTTATACAAAATTTTGATTTTAAAATAGTAATGTTAGTTTTAATTGTTTCTATTTTTTGCAAAATACTAGGTTCTTTTTTGGGTTCATTAATTGGTGGTTTGAATGTTAAAGAATCAATTGCAGTTGGTTTTGGTCTAAATGCAAGAGGTACAATGGGAATTATTTTATCTACATTAGCATTAAATTCTGGATTAATAAATGAAAAAATATTTATTGCTATTGTTATTATGTCTTTAGTAACAAGTATTATAGCTGATCCAATGATGAGAAAATTTTTAGTAATAAAAGATTAAAATAAAAAATGCTTTAAACTCATTGTTCTAATATTCTAGATTTTCTCAAGCCATAATAATTAGAATTATTTTTCAGTAGATTTTTCAATTCCTGTCCAATTTTCTGAAATACCAAATTTTTCTAATTCTTCTATTTTATCAAGATAAAAATAAGCTACTTTATCTTTAGGATTTATTTCCAAGACTTTTTCAAAAAATTCAACACTTTTATTAAACTCTCTATTATAATAAGATTTAATTGCTTCATTAAAATAATTTTCACTTTTATTTCTTAAATCAAGTAATTCACTATCACTAGTATCATATATCTCAAAAATTGATACATATTTATTTTTACCTTTTACTTGAACTTTACCTAAAAAACGATATTTGTATTTTTCTTTATTTTTTAATTCATTTAATGTTTGCTCACTTATTATTATTGAAGCTGAATAAGATTTTGTCAAACCTTCCATTCTGGCACTAAGGTTAACGGCATCAGAAATAACAGTACTTTCCATTCTTTCATCTTCTCCAATAGTTCCTAACATCAAACTACCTGTATGAATTCCTATTCCAATATTTATGTCATCAAGATTTTTTTCTTTTCTTTCTTTATTCAGTATTTTTACCTGAACTAACATTTCTAAAGCAGAATCAATCGCATTTTCTGGTTCTTTTGGAAATAAAGCCATTATTCCATCACCAATATATTTATCTATAAAACCGTCATTTTTTCTTATTACAGGGCTAACTTTGCTAAGATAAGAATTAAGAAAATTGAAATTTTCTTCTGGTGTCATTTTTTCAGAAAGGGAAGTAAAAGAACGAATATCAGAAAACATAATAGTCATATTTAGTTGAACTTGTTCACCTAATTTTACTTCTATAATACTTTCTCGTCCCAAAAATTTTAAAAATTCTCTTGGGACAAATTTACCATAAGAATAATTTATTTTTGAAAGCTCTATATGAGTTTTTATTCTTGATAATAATTCTCTTTTTGAAACTGGTTTTGTAAGGTAATCATTTGCACCAGAATCAAAGCCTGTAACTAAGTCAGAAATTTGATTTTTTGCAGTTAATAAAACTATTGGTAATTCATAAGTTGGAAATTGTTCTCTTATTTTTTTACATACTTCATAACCAGACATTTTTGGCATCATTATATCCAATATTATAATATCTGGTTTAAAACCATTATTTAAAAGTTCAAATGTTTCTTCTCCATTTAAAGCTTGAGTTATAGAATAATTTTCTAATGATAAATGATTTGATAAAACTTGAAGATTTATTGGTTCATCATCAACAATTAATATCTTAAACTCTCCAATTTTATCTAATTTAATATTATCTTCTGT
>JBBTGK010000190.1:0-9410 GCA_038060635.1 Cyanobacteriota bacterium
ATTATTTCTAATATTTAAGGAAATATATTCATAAGCTTTTAAAAGAGTTCTATATTGTTGTAATGGTAAGTCAATTTTTGAATTCATTATCTATCAAGCCATTTTTCTATAACATTTTCTAGATTTTTTTGTGTAAATTCAATCCCTTTAAATCTGTCTTTTTTACTTCTAATCTCCCATACAAAATCGTCAGTATTTTGAGACTTAGTTTTTAAAAGCATCATTTTATCTTGAGGATTATTATTTGAATAAAAATCTATTCTTCCCCATGCTCCAATTAATAATGTACCAATAGGTTCAAATATTATGCTATTTATTTCTGTATGAATTTTTAGTATATTTACATCATAAGTACCTATATGTTCTTCTTGAATTGTTTTTGTTTCTTCAGAGTATGTTAATAACTTTTCTTTTTCTAAATCACTAAACCAAGATTTTATACTTGAATATATTGTATCTAAATCATTTAGCCAAGTTTTTTTTGTTTTTTCCCAATCTGTATTATTGTCAACATTGTTATCCCTTAATTTTATTAGTTTTTCTTTTAAACTCATAATTAATTCCTAAAAATTAATAATATCTACTAATAAATAATTATATACTATTATTCCTAGTATTAGCTTTTATTTTATTAATAATACCTTGAAGCTCTGCTTCGAGTTTAAACAAATGAAATTTTGTTTCCAAAGCTTTGCTTTGGTATTAATACAAACAGGGAGTAAGTACTCAATGGCATTAAGTTAAGGTTAATATCAAATTATATAAGGATTGTAAGTACGTATTGCATACGTACTTTTATTTATAATCAGTAAAAATTTTGTCAATAATTATAATTACGTTATACATTTTTTTGTATTTACCATTTATTTTATGCGTATGCAATACGCATCTACATTAGGATTGAACATATTACAACAATTTAATTCCTTAACTTAATGCCATTGAGTCAGTACTCTGGGATTTATATAATATTCAATATTAGTTAAAATTATATTAGAAAAATCATAATATAAAAATTACAATTTTTTTTTGTTCTAAAGATTTATGATAATAACTTTTAAAGAATAAATTTAATTAATATAATGATTTTAATTATTTCGTATTTATAAAAATACTTTTAAAATTTTAGTGAATTATTATGAAAATTAAAAAATCTATTTTATTAAGTTTGTTGTCTGTTTTTATTTCTACTTCAGTTTTTTCAAAAAATACAGAAATTGATGGTAAATGGCAAGGAAGCATAAAAATAAGTAGTGTTAATTTAAAAATAATTGTTGAAATAGATACAGATGCAAAAGAAAAAAAATATACTATACAAATCCCTCAACAATTGAAAGAAAAATTAGAACTTTCTGAATTTCAAAAAGAAAATAAAAATATAAAATTTCAATTAAAAACGCCAAATGGAACAGCTTTTTTTGATGGAGAAATAGATAAAGATAATATATTAGGTAAATTTTCTCAAAATGGAGGAAATGGAATTTTTGAAATTAGTAGAAATTTTAAAGAAGAAGAAAAAAAAGTTAACCCTAATTATAATGAAGAAGAAGTTTCTTTTAAAAATAATGATGTAACATTGGCAGGAACATTTAGTACTCCAAAAAAAGGTAGTAATTTCCCCGTTGTTATTTTGATAACAGGTAGTGGCCCTCAAAATAGAGATGAAGAGATTTTTGGAATAAAACCTTTTGAACTGATGGCTAATTTTTTTAATAGAAAAGGCTTTGCTGTTTTACGTTTTGATGATAGAGGTGTTGGAGAATCAACTTTTGGAAAAAATTCCGATCCAACAACATTAGATTTATCAACAGATACAGAAGCAGCAATAAAATATCTTAAAACTAGAAAAGATATAAATAAAAATAAAATAGGGCTTTTTGGACATAGTGAAGGTGGAATGATTGTTAATATGATTGCTTCAAAAAATCCAGATGTTTCTTTTGGAATAATGATGGCAGGGACTAGTATAACAGGAGAAAGAATACTTTTAGAACAAGCAGAACTTATTGCAAGGGCTGATGGAATAGATGAAAAAATTATAACTAAAAATAGAGAACTTAGTCAAAAAATTTATGATATACAAAAAAAAGGCATTAATAAAGAAAATGAATTTAAAAAAGTTAAAGACTTAATAAAAGAAGCTATACTTAGTGATGATAAAAATATACCTAAAAATTTAAAAAACACTCCAAATGAGCTAAATGATTATGTAGAAAAAGTAGCTGATAGTATTATTCTTAGTGTAAATTCAAAATGGACGGAATTTTTTATTTCATACGACCCAAAAAATGATATAGAGAAAGTAAAAGTTCCTGTACTTGCTATTTTTGGTTCAAAAGATCTTCAAGTTCCATCAGAATCAAATAAAAAATCATTAGAAGAAATCATAAAAAAAACTGGACAAAAAAATTATGAAATGGTTGTTATAAAAAATGCAAACCATCTTTTTCAAGAAGCTAAAACAGGTAGCCCATCAGAATATGGAACACTATCTAAAGAATTTATCCCAGATTTTTTAAAACAAATAGAAATTTGGTTAGATAAAAATATTATTTTATAAATTAGGTCATTAAATGAACATTGCAGAAGAAAAATTAATTAATATCGCATCTTTATTAGAAGAATCAGCAGAAAAATATCCATATAGACCTGCCATTATTTTTCCTGAAGGAAAAGATAGAAATGGTAAAGTTAGTTATACTCATTATACTTTTGAACAACTTTTTAAAGAAACAAAATTAATTGCAAAAGCTCTTGAAAAATATGGCATTACAAAAGGAACTAAAACAGTTTTAATGGTAAAACCATCTTTAGATTTTATTGCTTTGGTTTATGCTTTACTTTCAGCAGGAATTATTCCTGTAATAATTGATCCCGGCTTAGGAATAAAAAATTTAAAAACATGTATTGCAGAAGTTGAACCAACCGCTTTTATTGGAGTAACAAAAGCTCATGTAGCTAGAATAATTATGGGCTGGGGAAAAGGAACAATAAATAAATTAATTACAGTTGGAGGAAATAAACTTTTTTGGGGTGGTTTAACCTTAGAAGAGCTAAAACAAACTGTTAGTAATGCAGATGATTATAAAATAATGAAAACTGATGGAGAAGATACAGCAGCAATTGTTTTTACAAGCGGTAGTACAGGAGTTCCTAAAGGAGTTGTTTATACCCATAAAAATTTTTATGCGGAAGTTTTAACACTTAGAGATACTTATGGACTTAAACCTGGGGAAGTGGATTTACCAACATTACCTGTATTTGCTCTTTTTGATCCTGCATGGGGCGTTACTTCTGTAATTCCTGATATGGATTTTACTAAACCAGCAGAAGTAGATCCTAAAAAAATAATTCAAGCTATTGAAGATTTTGGTGTTACACACATGTTTGGTTCACCTGCATTAGTAAATAGAGTAGGAAGATATGGCGAAGAAAATAAAATAAAACTTCCATCATTAAAAAGAGTTCTTTCTGCTGGAGCACCAGTTCCATCAAAAGTTTTAGCTAGATTTAAGGGAATGCTTTTAGAAGATGCAGAAATATATACACCTTATGGAGCAACAGAATGTTTGCCTGTTACATCAATAGGAACAAATGAAATTTTAGGTGAAACTAAAGCATTAACAGATCAAGGAAAAGGTGTTTGTATTGGTAGAGCGGTTCAAGGTGTTGAAATAAGCGTTATAAAAATATCTGATGATGTTGTTTCACAATGGAATGATGATTTGAAACTTAAAACTGGAGAAGTTGGCGAAATTGTTGTAAAAGGTGATAATGTAACTAAATCTTATTATAATAGAAAAGAATCAACTGATTTAGCAAAAATATATGAAAAAGATGGAAAAGAATTAAGACATAGAATGGGTGATTTGGGTTATTTTGATGAAAAAGGTAGAATTTGGTTTTGTGGAAGAAAAGCTCATAGAGTTATAACAGATAATGGAGTTTATTTTACTATACCGTGTGAAGCTATTTATAACACACATCAAGATGTTTATAGAACTGCTTTGGTTGGAGTAAAAATAAATGGAAAAATGAATCCTGTTATTTGTATAGAAGTAGATCAAAATTCAAAAACTAAAAATAAAGATAGTATAAAAAAAGAGTTATTTGAAATTTCTAATAAATTTGAACATACCAAAAGTATAAAACATATTCTTTTCCATGATTCTTTTACTGTTGATATAAGACATAATTCAAAGATTTTTAGAGAAAAATTAGCTGTTTGGGCTGAAACACAAAATTTAAGTTAATTTAATTTTAAATTTAAGAGACTTAATATAAAACATATAATAATATTTAGTATTTTGATTTTTAAAAATTTCTTAATATCATAAAAAGGACAAAATATTTTTAAATCCACCATAAATATGACCTTTATATTTTGATTTTGTGTGTTTTTCCATAGAATCAACCAATAAAGTAAATTGAATAAAAAAAGAAATATAAGATATTTTTTTTGCCAAATCAAATGCTATTCTTAAATTTTCTTTTGTTCCATATTCATTCCATTCTGATAAATAAGCTGAAACAAGTAATTCATAAGAATCTTGAACATTATTAAAATTTTTGGATTTATCTCTTATTTTCCCATCTTGGTCAAAAATACTATGAAAAAAAACTCTCATACTTATGAAAGGGTGTGATATTGAACAATCTGCCCAATCATAAAATATTATATTTTTATCTTTAATTGATATATTATAAGAATGAAGATCTCCATGTTCAATAGTTTGAGGTATATTATAATTTTCAAGTTTTGATATTAAATCTTCAATTTTTTTAAAATTATCTAATAGTTTATTTATATCATTAGTTGTTATACAATTTTCTTCATCTAAAAAGATTCTATCTCTTGTAATTAATATGTCTTTTAATTGATTAGATAATTTATTTAATGATCTATCTGGCATATTATGAGAAATTAAATTAAAACTATTATTAATCATTGATATTTGTAGTTTTGCATAACTTTTAACCGTATTTAACAAATCATTAATATCATTACTTTTAGATAAAACATTTTCACCAAAATCTTTTGTAAATATAAAACCATTTTCATTATCAATAAAAATTATTTCGGGAAAATATTTAGGTGAATATTCTGCCATTTTTTGAGTAAATAAAGGTTCATTTTTAAATACTGGAGATAAAACTTTTTTTATATAAACAAAACCATGATCTGTTTCTACTTTTAAAATACAAGAAATTGAACTTAAATAATATTGTTTAACTTCGCCTAATATCTTATAATCATTGAGTTCTAAAGTAGATATTATATAGACTTTAGTTTCTTTAAACCAGTTTTTGTTAAACCATGGAATAGAAAATTTTTTTAATCTTGTTTCATTTAACCATTTTTCAATTAAATTAAAATGAACAAAATTATTTCCTAAATTATTTATATCTACCCAGTAATAATCATTTTTAGACTCAATTTCATCTGCTATTGATAAGTTAATTATATCTTGACCTTTTCCATTCTCTAAAAATTTAAAATCAACCGAGTACAAAAAAATCGTATCTAAACCTGTTTCTTTTTTCATGTGCTCAAATATTTCACTAGCTAAATCAAATCTATGCAATGGTAAATAAAATTTGTTATCTATTTTTTTTAAAAGAATTTTACTTTCATCGAAATTAGAAATTATCTGATAGCAATTAGTTATAAATTCATCATTCATTTTTTTTACTTTTATTACCTGTAATATAAAATTTATTCAATTTGAATATCATATTTATCTAAAAGACCTGAAATTCCTGATAGAGAAAATTTAGCTTTTTTTATTTTATTTATTTCAGGATCAATTGAATAATCGTAAGATGTTCTAAAATCAGCTTTTTCTAAAATTGTTTTTTCAAACTTTGCTTTATTAAAATTACAATTATCAAAAACTAAGCCTGTTAAATTACATTCAGTAAAATCAACTTCTTTAAGACTACAATCTTTGAATTTACTTATTTTTAAATTTAATTTATAAAAAGAAGCTAAATCTAAAATACAATTTTCAAAATTTACAGAAAAAAGAAATTCATTACAAGTTTGAAATTGTAATCCTAATAATTTGCAGTTTTTAAATTTAATCTCTTTCAGTGATATTTTTCTTATTTTAGCCATACTTAAATTAAATTTATTAAATTCACAATCTGAAAAGTTACTATTAGATAAATCTGTATTCAAAAAAATACAGTCTATAAAGGTACAATTATCATAATCACCTATAATAAATTCTTCTTTAGAAAAATCAATTTTTTCAAAAGTTTTATCTTCAATGTATTCTTTACTCATTTTTTTATTTTCACTAAAATTTACTTATTATTATTTTACTTTTTCTTTTTTAAAACAAAATAAATTAGAAACATAATTAAAGATAAGAAAAATATTTTTTGAACTGTTTTATCCGACAATATGTCATTTTCATTTTTTTCTTCTTTTATATCATTAATATCAATAGAAAAATCTTTTCTTTCTTTTTTAGGTAAAATATGACTCATTGCTTGTTCTGCCATTGCTGTTATTGTTAAAGAAGGATTTACACCCAAATTTGAAGGAATAATACTACCATCTATTACATGTAAATTAGGATTATTAAAAACCTCACATTTTATATCAACTACTCCATTTTTAGGAGAATCTGAAACAATACAACCACCTAATATATGTGCTGTAGTTGACATATCAAAAACAGATTCAAAAATAGTACTCTGAGCAAGACCACCTGTCATATCGGCTATTTTATAGGCAGTATCATTTGCAATTTTATTATACGTAGGAGGGCTTTTATCTCCTTTAGCTGTAGTTAAAAAACCAAATTTATTTAATTTTACTTTCATTTTATTATCCATAGTTTGCATTACAAGTAAAATAATTGCTCTTTTTGCCCAACCTCTTTTTTTCAGAGTTTTTATAAAATCATTTGGTTTTTCTATAATTTTTGCTAAAAGTTTAAAAGGCTTTGTTATTCTATTTCCGCCATCAACTGGTAATGTAGCAAGATAAGACATAAAATCTGAACCTTCAGGATATCGAACAACTTCTATATGAGTTTCATCTGTTGGATAAAAACCAGAAGTTATTGCAATTCCTTTAGACCAATCTTTATTTTTGTCATAACTAACAGTTCCTAATAAAGATTCACTATTTGTTCTTAATGAATTTCCTAAACTTTCTGGAAGATTTTGCAAATGATTTTTATTTTTACATTCTAAAAGTAATTTTAATGACCCTAAAACACCTGCTGATAAAATAACACCTTTAGAATAATAAGTTTCAGCTTTTTGATGAGGATATTTAGTTGATATTACAGTAGATATTTTATACATACCATTTTTATATTCAATATCAACTACTTTTCTTTCTGGAATTATTTTTGCACCATTTTTTTCTGCAAAATATAAATAATTTTTATCTAATGTATTTTTAGCTCCTACATTACAACCTACCATGCAAGAACCACAAAAGTTACAAGCAGTTCTTTCTGGGCCATTTCCATCAAAGTAAGGATCTTTTTTTGCTGAATTATTTTTTTCTAAATCATCATTATCACCAAAATAAACACCAACATCAACAGAATGCCAAGTATGTTCTCTATTTGCTTCTTTTGCAATTTTTTTTATGATTTCATCTGGTTCAGAAAAATGAATATTTTTTGATACTCCTAACATTTTTTTTGCAGTAGCATAACTTGGAGACATGATTTCTTTCCAATTTTCAGAAATTCTTTTTACTTCAATAGAATTATAATATTCATCTTTTGGTTCTAATAAAGTATTAGCATAAACAAGGCTCCCCCCTCCAACACCAACACCACTAAGAATAAAAACATCTTTAAGTAAAGTAAGTTTTTGAATTCCATGTAAAAAAAGTTGAGGAAACCAAAGATATTTTTTTAAATCTAAATTTGTTTTTGCAAACTCGCCAGTTTTATATTTTTTTCCCATTTCTAAAACAGCTACAGAATAGCCTTTTTCAGAAAGTCTCATAGCAGAAACACTTCCACCAAAACCAGAACCAATTATTACATAATCAAAAATATTTTTTTCCAAGTTTTTTTACCTATTTAAAAAATAACTCCAAATAAATAAGACAACACAATAAAAATACTATGTTGTCTTTGAAAATATTAAATTTTAATATTTTATAAATTTACTAAATTACCCATAACATCTGGAGGAGACATCATAGCAGAACCAGCACTAATTTGTTCAAAATAATTAAACCAACCAGCTTGAGTAACTAAACCTTCAAAATTTTGAGCAGATTCTTTACTAGGAAATTTCCAAACACCAATATAATCATAAGCAGCTCTATGATCTGTATCTGGATCATTTATTCCCCAAGATAAAATTTCTACACCTGTTGATAAAAGGCTTTGTATCGCGCCACCACACATTTCAGCAAATTTTCCTCTTTCATCTTTAGGAAGATCTTTCCAAGCTTGTTTTGCGTTCCAAAGTTCAACGTAGATATACATAAATAATGCTCCTATTTTACAAAATATTAATGTGAAATATACAAAAAATATTTATTCTAGTCAATACAAAAGATATATGTTTAATGAGATAAAAGATAATATTTTAATGATTCTCAATAAGAATTAGATTTTTATTTTTGCATTTTCAAAAAAGGTTATCTTTTAGTGAATTATTTTAAAGAAAATAAATCTTCTAGTTTATATTTTTCTTTAAATTCATTACTTTTTTCTTTCTGAATTTCAAGAAGAATATTTTTACCTTCAATGTTAGTCAAGATATAAGGAGAAATTCCCCAAATATAGCTAATTTTAATTGCAAGTTAAGGAGATATTTTTCTATGTCCATTAATTATTGAATTAAAATTTGAAGGCTTTAATTTCAAATAATTCGCTGAATCAATACTTCTTATATTTAGGAGTCATTAGAATATGATACGCTATTATAAAGTTAAATTTTCTAAATATTTATCTATAACAATTATACTTTTATTTAATAAATCTTCTAATGCTTTTTTATATAATTTCCCTGTAAATTGGTTTGATTCGGGGCTATTAAATTCAGTTTGAAAGTTTTGAGTTGTTCTTAGATTAAAATCTTTTTCTCCTATAGTTTTATCACCATTAGTTACTTTTATAGAAAAGAAGATCTCGCCTTTTACAGTTTCTAATGAACTAGATTGACCAAATTCATGTTCAATATTTTGCTTTAAATTAAAATTTTCAATATTTATAGTTATTTTGTATTTAGGATATTCTTTACTATTTACAAATTTAATTTGAGAATAACTATTAAAGGCTTCATTAAAGGCTTTATTTACTCTTAAAATATACCTTCCTTGTGTTTTATAATTATTATCTATTTTAGATTTTATATCATAATCTAAAGAAATTTTTGTATTTTGTTTTATTGATAATGCAGTTTGTTCTGAGAGAGAA
>JBBTGK010000191.1:0-10596 GCA_038060635.1 Cyanobacteriota bacterium
CAGAAATATCAGCTTTAATCGCAGAAAATGCTATAGAATACTTAGAAGCTCCTATTTTAAGAGTAGCTGGTTTGGATACACCTTTTCCTTATGCACTAGAACATGTCTATATGCCAGATTCAAGAAGAGTTTTGGAAGCTATAAACAAAACAATGAAATTTTAATAAATTGAGGGAATAGAAATGGATTTTAGATTACCAGATATCGGTGAAGGTATTGCAGAAGGCGAAGTTGTAAAATGGCTTGTAAAAGAAGGCGATAAAGTAGATGAAAATCAACCTCTTTTTGAAGTAATGACAGATAAAGCAACTGTAGAAATTCCTTCTCCAAGAGCAGGAATTATTGTTAAACTTTTAGTAAAAGAAGGTCAAGTTGTTCCTGTTGAAAGTGTTGTTTTGATTATTGATGATGGAAATAATTCTAAAAAAATAGAACCTATTTATAATATTGAAGAAAAAAAAGAAGATAATAAACCTGATTTTATTTTAATTGAAGATAATACATCAAATAAAAAAGTTTTAGCTACTCCAGCTACAAGAAAATTTGCTCGTGATAATAATGTTGATTTGTCAAAAGTAAAAGGAACTGCTTCAAATGGCAGAATAACTAAAGAAGATGTTTCTAATTATTTAAATCAAGATAAAAAAGCTGTTTCTCAATCAAAAGAACTTATTGTTATTGAACCTACTTATGAAAAATCAGAAAAAAATCAGAAAAAAGAGTTTTTTGATGAAGAAAGAGTTCCTTTTAGAGGATTAAGAAAAAAAATAGCAGAGAATTTATTACGTTCAAAACATAATGCACCACATTTTATGATTGCAGATGAAGTTGATGTTACTGAATTAGTTAATTTTAGAAGAGATTGTAAAGATTTGGCTAATAAAAAAGGTGTTAAATTAACTTATTTACCTTTTATTATAAAAGCTGTAGTTAGTGCTTTAAAAGATTTCCCTACCCTTAATTCTGTTTTAGATGAAGTAAATTCTGAATTAGTAATAAAAAAATATTATAATATTGGTGTTGCTGTTTCAACAAATCAAGGTTTAATTGTTCCTGTTATGAAAAATGCTGATAAAAGAAGTGTTTTTGATTCTGCAAAAGAATTAGAGAGATTAGCAGATAATACCAGAAATGGAAAAATTGATATTGATGATCTAAAAGGTGGAACATTTACCATAACAAATATTGGTTCAATTGGTGGTTTATTTTCTTCTCCTATTATCAATTATCCAGAAGTTGCTATTTTGGCAGTTAATAAAATATTAGAAAAACCAGTAGTAAAAAAAGGTGAAATAAAAATAAGATCAATGATGTATCTTTCTATGTCATGTGATCATAGAGTTGTTGATGGTGCTATTGCTACAATGTTTTTAAATAGGGTTATTGAGCTTATAGAAAATCCTAAGTTTTTATTATTAGAATAGATTTTAATATAATGGAAGAAAAAAATAAATCAAAAGTAGTAAGATCTCCCAATAGAGCTGTTTATGAAAAAGATAAAATATATGAGCTTTTAGATAAAGAATTTTTTTGTCATGTTGGGTTTATTCATAAAGGCTCTCCTGTTGTAATACCAACAATGTATGGAAGAAAAGATGATAATCTTTATATACATGGGGCTTCTGTTAGTAGATTAATTGTAGAACTAGAAAAAGGCATAGATGTTTGTATTTCTATTGCAAATGTGTCAGGAATAGTTTTAGCAAGATCTTTATTTAATCATTCTTTAAATTATGAATCAGTTGTTATTTTTGGTTTGGCAGAACTTGTTTCTGATGAAGAAAAAGAAAATTCACTTAAAATAATATCAGATCACATGTTATCAGGTCGTTGGGAAGAAGGAAGAAAACCAAATCAAAAAGAATTAAAAGCTACCAAAGTACTAAAAATAACAATAAAAGAAATGTCTGCAAAAATCAGAGAAGGAGACCCTAGTGATGATGATGAAGATTATTCTTTAGATATTTGGGCAGGTGTTTTACCAATTTTAAAAACTTTTGGAGAACCTATTCCAGATTCTAAATTAAATAAAAATTTAAAGGTTTCTGATAGTATAATTAAAGCAAAAAGTAATTAAAAAAAGTAGTTATAAAAATGAAAAATAAAGCTAAATGTAAAAGTAAATGCCATTGTAAAAAACATGGTACAAAAAAAGAAGCTAATAAAGTTAGTAAAATACTGTTTTTGTTTTTATCAATAAGTGCTGTTTTATTTGCAATGTTTTTAAGAAATAAAGACAAAGAAAAAAGAGCAAATGAAAATTTTCCACCAATTGGAGAAATTTTAGATATACAAGGCTGTAAAATACATTATTTTAATCAAGGGGCAGGAGAAAATATTGTTCTTTTACATGGAAAATCTGGAAGCTTATTTGATTTTTATTTATCAGATTTTTGGAAAAAATTAACAGCAAAATATAATGTTGTAGCAATAGATTTACCAGGTTATGGAAATAGTAAAAGAGCTAATTGGAAAGATTATGGCTTTGAAAATCAAGCTATTATTGTATCCGAAGTTTTAGAAAAATTAAATATAGAAAAACCTATTTTAGTTGGTTATGAAGAAAGTTGCGGAATTATTCTTTCTATGTTGTTAAAAAATCAAGATAATTATAAATCTGCTATTCTTTTAAATGATGGAATGCCAGAAGAAATATCATTTTTAGAAAAGTTTTTTGGTAATAAAATATTAAAAAACATCTTACTTTGGACTGTTTTACCTTTTATGAAAGAATCTCAATTTGAAGAGATAAAACCAGAACTTTCTGCGGAATATCAAGAAAAAATAGATTTTGATACAAGAGTTTCTCAAATATTAACTTCTTATGAAAATAAAAAATATATGAGAGATTCAGAATTTGAATCTTTATATAATGAAAAAGTAAAAACACCTGTTAAGTTTATTTCTGCTTCTTCAAATAGATTAACACCAAATCTTATTCCTTTTGTAAGGGATTATTTTGAAAATTATTCTGTTAAATATATAGGTAATTTTGAAAGCTTTTTAACATTAATAGAATCTAAAGAGTTTGCAGAATGTCTTGAAAAGGATTAAACGGATAAATATAGATTAACAGGATATTAGAGTGTTTATTTTTTGAACTGAAAAATAGTAAAAATATGACAATAAAATATAAATACAATCCTAATCTTGTAAATCTCCTAAATCTTTCCTAAAATCCTGTTCAAGACAATGGTATAGCTTTTTTTACTTTTATTTTTACTGCTTTATCGTATATTTGATAATTTGTTAAAGCATTATCACTAATCAAATCTTTTATTCCTTGCATAAAACTACTTCTAAACATTTCTCTTTCAGGTTGAATATCTCCTATATAATATGTATTATAAGATTCAGTTGATGACTGTTCTTCACTTAAACCTTCTATATTATAAAGATTACCTCTATTAAGGGCTACACATAAACTTGCAATTTTAGGATATTTCTCTGAACAAGCAATAGAATAAAATTTATTTCTTTTTAAATCATATCTTATTTTATATTCCGCTGGAATTACTATTTTTGCTATAACAGTTTTTTCTTCTGGTATTTCTTGAAAAGTATGAATTTCATTTATTTTTTCTCGGCATAATGCACTTGCTATTTCTTCCTCTCTTTCCAAAGCGCTTTCTTGAAAAATATCTTTAGAGGATAAATCGTATGAAAGATAAAGTAATTTACTTTTAAATAAATTATCCATCATTTCTTTAGGATTTGCATCTAATAAATTATTTTCTTGAAGATTTATTCTAAAAGTAGCGTTAAAAAGATTAGAATAATAATCTGAATAATTTTCTGCTCTTTTAGAATAATGAATTTTTTTTATTGAATATTCATTTACCCAATTATTTAAATAAGAAACATCATAACAATTTACAGAAAAAAACTTATTATTTTTTTCATCGTATCTAATAAGATAATCAACACTTGTATGTAGGTTTATTTCTCCACCTCTATACCATTCTCTCATATTTGCTGTTTCTACATAGTAAGAAGTCGGCATATTTTCTTTTATAACAAAATAAGGAATAGGTTTTAATTCTTTGCAATTAGGAGGAGATGGGTATGGTAATTCTATCGAGGTTACAGTTGTAATGATTGCATTTGATGTATTGGGTGTACTTTCTGCTATAGTAATCAAAGTATTTTTAGGTAATAAAGCTTCTGCTTCACCTACTTTTGTATTTACCAAAGTAATACTTTTTTCTTTTTCATTAATAATAGGTTTATTTGATGATTCAATAACATTAGCTGTTGGCATTGGTAAAACAGAAGGTTCCATTTTATTATTACTTTCAATAGGTTTAGGAATTGTTGTTGTTTCTATTGTTTTGTTTTGGTCTTTTTTTAATAAATCAATTTTATTATCTATTGTGCTACAAGCACCGACTAATAAAACTATCAAAAATAAATTTATTGTTTTTTTCATTTTTTATCTCCTTTAAAATGTGAAGTAACATAAAATCTTCATAGTTTTAATTATAGCAAAAGTCTTGAACAGGATTCAAGTTATGAATTAGATTTGCAGGAGATTAGGGTGTTTGTTTTTTGAAATCAAATAACATAAAAACAGAACAATAAAATATGAATACAATCCTAATCTTGTTAATCTCCTAAATCTTTCCTAAAATACTGTTCAAGACAATGTTTTAAACTTACTATTATATAATCTTTTAAAATCTAAGCTTCTTGATCCAAAATTGACTAATAAACCTACTTCTTTATTATAGGCTTCAAGATAATTTATTGCTTGTGCAAAATGAACAGATTCTATTTTTTCTACCGCTTTTATTTCAAGCATTATAGTATCTTCAACAAAAAAATCGACTCTTCTAGTACCAATAGATTCATTACGATAAAAAAGGCTTATTTCTTTTTCTCTTTCAAAGCTAAGTTCTGAATATCTCATTTCAATTGCTAATGCTCTTTGATAAATTACCTCTTGAAATCCATTTCCTAACTCAGAATGTACTCTCATCGCACATCCTATTATTTTTTGTGTAAGTTCTTGATATTTCATTTTATTTTAAAATAATTATTTTATGTTTTATTTTATCATAATTAATAATTGTATTGAATAGTATTTAACGGATAAAGTCAGATTAACAGGAGATTAGAGTGTTTGTTTTTCTTAAATAAAATAAAATAAAAACAGAACAATAAAACATGAATACAATCCTAATCTTGTAAATCTCCTAAATCTTTCTGAAAATCCTGTTCGAGAATAAATTCTTGAACAGGATTAAACGGAAGAATGCAGATTAACAGGAGATTAGGGCTTTTGTTTTTTGAACTAAGAAATAATAAAAACAGAACAGTAATATATGAATACAATCCTAATCATGTACATCTTATTAATCCTCCTAAAATCCTGTTCAAGACAAAATAAAATAAAAACAGAACAGTAATATATGAATACAATCCTAATCCTGCTCATCCTATTAATCTTCCTAAAATCCTGTTCAAGACTAAGGATCACAAACAGTATCTATTGAATTAGATAATGGGAATGTAAGATCAGCAGCTGAAACAAATAAAAACTGAGCTAAATTAACATTATATCCAGATGATAAAGGATCTTTTGTGTAATCAGGTGTTATTTTAAGAGAGTAAGTACCTGATTGAACAATTGTAAAAGCAGGTCTTTCTGCCCCTACTCCAAATTCAGTTGGTAGTTTTGGTGGACTTGGGTTAGCTGAGTATAAATTTATTTTTCTTGTTTCAGAAGTATTTGTAGATGAATTAGTCAATTGTAGGTTAATATAACCATTTTTAGGACCTTTTAAACCCTTATAAAAAAATTCACCACCTTTGAAAGTATAAATAGGGATTGTTACAGATTGTTCTCCAATATTATAACCATCAAATCCAACAAGAAATCTATTTGTAGCTAAGTTTTTATCATAAGCAGCAACAAGCTTAAATTTGTAATTATTCGGAAAAGTTAATCCATTAATTAATTCTAATCCATCAATAACTTCTGCTTCAAATACAGGACCTGTTATATTTTTATAAAGATCTATTGTTTTAACTCTAATATTATTTACATATAAATCCATTTTTCCTAAATTATTTGATTTTGGAAGCCATAAAATTATTTTACCAGAATCAAAAGGAACAGGATCTTTTGATTCTACACTTGAAAAAGAATTTAATTCTGATACAGAAAACTTGTTTCCTGTTGAATTGAGATGCTTATCTGGAGAAACTTGTAGTGTTACAGTGTTTGCTGTATTTGTATTATCAAAACTTACTGGAGATAAAAAAGTAGATGACTCCAAATTATTATAATTATCGTAAAAGGAAGATGCTACATGGTTTACAAAGGTTTCTATTTTTCCTTGTGATGGTGATGTTAATGTTTTAATCGCAAAATTCATGTCTGCTGAATCTCCAGAAAAAGTTATACTTGGGTAAACAAAAGCTTCTGAAAAACCTATTGTATAATGAGGGTTAAAAAAATTATTTGAATAATCTGCTTCTATTGTTACATTATGAAAATCTGGATCTAAATCTTGTATTTTTAATAATAAATCTCTTTTATTAACTGAGTTGTAGGTATTTACATTAAAAACTTTTTCACTTGGTTTTCCTTTATCTAATGTCATTTTTAAATTTGGAAATCCATCAGGTGTTTTAAAACCATAGATATAAACATTAGTTCCTTTAAATTTTAGATTTATTGATAAATTTCTATCTTTATTAAAATTGTATGTATATGGGTAAGTTTGACATGTTCCTGAAGTACAATCCTGCATATTTTTTGTTTTCCAGCCTTCAGACATAACATTACCCCAATTTTGGATATATCCTGATGTATTATTTTTATAAGATACAGAAAAATCGGTATTTATATTATCAACATAAGTATTTGAAATATTTTTGGGAATTCCTGAATTGCTATCCCAACTCGTAGATGTTACCCACGAATCTTGACCATCAGTATAAACAAGTTCATTTGTTGTTGAACCTATTTTTGTTCTAGCTTTAAAATTAGCTCCTGAAGTTGTTGTGTATGTATTAAAAGCAGTACCATTAAAAATTTTTTTTGCTATAGGAGTATTTGTTGCTGTATATCTATAAAAATCTTTTTGATACGCTGTGTTTGCAGGATCAATTGAGTTTTTTTCAATAAAGCTAGAAGAGTTTCCCCAACCATTGGAGTATATTATATTTGTATTTAATGAACTATTTATATCATTAATTTTATTTTCTAAAACAAAACCTGTTGGAATTGAGATAAATTTTGTATAATCAAGAGTTGAAACATTATCTTGATTTTGTGAAATATAATCATCTATTTTTGCTTCATTACCTATTTTGGGTTTTCCATATAATGGATCTACACAAGGTATTGTTCCAGATATTACACAAGGATCATTTTCTAATTTAGGATTATTATAAAACCAATCCCCTTTTGTAGCTAAAGCTATATCTGTAGAATCAATTGATTTATTTACAAAATTTTGAGGATTACTTTCTTTTTTTATCGAACTAAAATTTGTTGTTTCAACATTTGAACAAGCAAATACTAAAAGAGCTGAAACACAAGCAAATGCAATTTTTAACATAGAACATTACCCATTAAAAATAATTAAATTTTCAAGGTATAAATTTTTTTTTGAAGAAACATTTAGATACATTATTACAAAATCTATTTTATAATGTCAACAAAGGAAATATTTTAATTTTATGAAGGTTAAATAAATATTAAATTTTACAAAATGCCTTTAAATCCTTGCTATATCAAGGTATAATACAAAAAGCAAAAAGCAAAAAGCAAAAAATTACACTTTCTTAATAGATACAAGCATTTCAAAAAAATAGGTTAAATTCTGGTTAAATTTATATATTTTTCATAATGTTGACAAAATAAACATAAAGGATTATGATTTTCACAACAAACAAGTTATAAAAATTATGTAGAAGAAGCATAAACATTTTTTATCTGTTAAGGCACATTGTTATGAAAAAAAATAAATTATCGATTTTTATTACAATACTTTCTTTTTTCAAGGAGAGTATATAATAATGAAATTAAAAAACAAATTTAGTTTAATACTAGCCTCTTCATTAGTAGCATTAAGTTCTATCAGTTGTGAAAATAAAAATTTTTCTAATTTACTCAATGAAACAAAGAATAAAGAAAATATCGATTTTTCTAGTAAAGCTGTTGGCTCAGATATACTAAAAGACGATGATGTAAAATGTAAAGATGAAGCTAATTTAGGATTTAAAACTAAAGCCTTAGATGATTTACCTCCACCGCCACCAGAAGCTAATTTATCAAATGGAAGTGCTGGCCCATCAATTAGTTTTGCAGATCAACCACCACCTGCTCCACCAGCGTATAGTACAGAATTACCTGTTCCTGAAAATTTAACAGAAGGTTCTATAACATTAATTTTTAAAGATGAATTTAAAATAAGAATTAAAAAAGAAGATAGTCATGATGAATCTGATAAATCTGATGAAGATAAAGAAAAGAAAACAGAAGATAACGATAAAGATGAAAAGAATGAAGATAAAAAATTTGAAACAAAATCTAATAATGATAATGAAACAGAAGATAACAATAATGGAAAAAATGATGTAGTAAAATTTAAATCTTTAATTCAGGAAAATGGTAAAAATGAAAATGAACCACTAGAAAAACAAGTTGAAAAATTAAATAAGTTGATGAAAGAGTTTAATATAAAAGTTTCTGATGTATCAACAAGTTCTATGACTGAAAAAGACGCTTCTAATATAGAACAATCTAGTGGATCTAGTTATCCAGAATATGATGTATCAAATATGTTATCAATGTATTCTATAAAAGTAACAAATAAAGATATAAAAAATCTTGTAAATAAATTGAGAGCTATTAATTTAGTAAGAGAATCTAATTTTAATTATCCAGCTACAAGTGATTTTACACCAAATGATAGTATTTTTAATAATAATGAGAATGTTTCTTTATCCTTGGATGGAGCAACAGTTACAACAACTACAAATAAATCAGATGAATCTTTAAGATATTGGTATTCAAGAATAGATGCTTATAGAGCTTGGGATATAGTTCGTGCAAAAGGAATTATTCCAGCAAAAGTGGCTGTTATTGATCAAGGGTTTATAATGAATCATGATGATTCACCTAATTATGATTATAGTATTGCAATGAGATGTTCGATTACGGACTGTGAATGTAATAATCCGAATATTTGTTCAACACCATTAAACGTAAATAACCTTAAATATGATACAGATCCAAGTAAAACTAATCTTGCTCTACAACATGGTGAATTTGTAGCAAGTGTAATTGGCTCTCCAATAAATTCCTTTGGTGTTTCAGGTTTAGCTGTAAATTCTGATATTACAAGGAAATTTGTTATTCCTATTAAATCACCACTATTTGATATTGGTTCGAATGTTAGTATTGGTTCTAAAGGTGATGTATTTGCAATAAGAAAAATAATAGCTTATAACAATTTAAATCCCTCTGATCCTATTAGAGTAATAAATATGTCTCGTTCAAGAAATGCTAAACCAATAGATTCTGATACTAACACAAGATTAGCAATTCAAGATGCCTATAATGCTGGTATTTTAACTGTAATAACAGCTGGAAATGATGGTACTAAAATAGTTAGTCCAACATATAGTATTCCAGGTAATAAAAGTGCTGCCTTGATAGTTGGAGGAACTGCAAAATTTACAAATACAAGATGGTCTTCTTCAAGATATGATGAAGCTGTTGATATTTCAGCTCCGTCTGAAGGAATAATATTACCTTTTCAAAATCCATCAAATAATTTAAATACTTTTGTATCTCAAGAAGGTACATCATTTTCTGCACCTATGGTTGCTTCACTTGCAAGTCTTCTCATGGGAAAAAATTCAAGAGCTGATTTAAATGCTTTAACAAAAGATAGTGTTGATAAGGTAAAAGATTTGATTGTATATTCATCAACCCTTATTCAAACAGATTATAGAATGGGATATTTTCCTGAAAAAAACTTTGTAACAAATACTGTTAAAAATAGAGTTGGAAATGGTGTTCCAAATGGAAGACTTTTAAATATGTATAATGCGTTAAGACTTTCATTTGCAATGGAAAACAGCCCAAATAAAGGATATTTAAGAATTTTTAATACTGATGCGATTTCACAGCATTACACAAATGGGCAAACTAACTATACTCGAACATTTTTTAAAGAAGATAAATTATATGATTTTCCTATACCTAGTCAAATAAATTTGGATACATATAATGCAAGTTGTGTTTATAGTTGGGGGTATCAAGTTTGGCGAAATGGTAAAATATTAGCTGAAAGTACACAAGGAATTGCAGGTAAAAGAAAACCTTTGAGATATAATGATGGTAGTTATAATGAAATTGCTAATAATGTCTTTTATAATTGGATCTATAATGGTAATGGAGGAACTTCAAATATGTCATTAGATTCTGGTGGTCAAAAATATATTTTAAATTAAGGTGATAAAAAAATGAAAAGAATAAGTATAGTTTTGGTTTTATTATTAAATTCTTGTAATCAAGGTTTAACAACTCAAGCAACAAATATAAAAGATACTAAAGTTGAAGGAAATAATGTT
>JBBTGK010000192.1:0-8120 GCA_038060635.1 Cyanobacteriota bacterium
ATGAAAAAAATAGCTTTAGTTTCTTTATGTTTGTCTTTTTTTTCGCTTTCTTCTTTTGCTCAAAATGATAAATATAAAGCAGTAGATGAATTTGAAAAAGAAAAATTTTCCTTAAATACAACTGATTATTTAAAAAAATCAACTATTAGTGGAAAAGAAGTTGAATTTGATCAAAAAAAGATGTTATCAACTATTATAAGTACTTTGGATTATATTTCAAAAAATATTGATTCTGATCAAGTAATAAAAAGAGATGGTTTTTTAGGTAGTTTAGATATAAAACTTCAGAATGTTGTTGATACATTAAATTTTATCAAAAAAATAATTGAAGAAGATCTTGAAACTGGTAAAAATAGACTTAAAGATACTGATTTTATAAATAAAAACTTTAAAGTAATAAAATGGAATCCTTATAATCCTAAAGATCTAAAACAAAAAAATATAAGAATAACAAAATATGCTATTTTTAATCATAACGGATCTAAAACAAAAACAAAAGAGTTTAATGTACCTCTTTATGAATTAAAAGAAAAAGGGGATTTTTATAAAAAATATACTAAACAAGATGTTTTATCTGGTATTTATGAAAAAGAAAATACTAAAAAAGTATCGCCTTTAGTTTATTTAACCAGAGATGGTCTTGAAGAAGCTCTTATGGAAGGTACATTGTTAGTTAAATTTCCTGATGGTTCTAAAAAATACTATAATGTTGATAAAAACAACGGAATTTCTTATGTAAAAGGTTTAAAAAGAGAAGCTCAAAAGAGATATTGGTATTTTAAAAATGTTGAAGGTATTAATGGTTATGGAAAAGATATTGAAAATAAAGTAAAAATAGAAGATTCGGTTACATTTGCAGGTGATGTTTTTAATATTGGGTTAGGTAAAATAGTTGTTTTAGATTATCAAATAAATACTAAAAAACATCTTAGACTAGGTATTATTGCAGATACTGGAGGAGCTTTTTTGCCAAATTTACACCAATTAGACTTATTAGCAGGAACTTTTAAAAATAAAGAAGAGTTTAATACTTATAGTCAATATTTACCATCTTATGCAGATGTTAGCTTTTTGTTTTTGAAATAAAAATGGAAATAAAATTAAAAACAGGTATTTTAAACCTAGAGAAAAATGATAAGCTTTTAGATTTAACAGGTTTTTCTTCAAGAATAAACAAAAAAAGAGGTTTTTTATTTATTAGTAAAGTATTAGGAAAGCATATTCCTTGTAGACCTACTTTTATGGAAAAAATTTATCTTGAATTAGCAGATAAAATAAAAAAACAACTTAATGATAAACCATCTTTAGTTATTGGTTTTGCAGAAACAGCAACCTCTTTGGGTAATGGCGTTTATGAAAAGCTTAATTTGGATAATTCCTTTTATATTCATACAACAAGGTATAAAACATCAAAAAAAGTATTAGTCGATTTTAAAGAAGAACATAGTCATGCACCATCGCAGTTTTTATATTTTCCAGAAGATTTAGAATTAGTTGAAATGATAGATAAAATTGAAAATATTATTTTAGTGGATGATGAGCTAACCACAGGAAAAACAATTGAAAATATTGTTAAACAGTTGAAAATAAACTTACCTCATGTTAAAAACTATTATTTTGTATCTATTTTGAATTGGATAAATAAACCAATCGAAAATAATTATATTCATATCTACAAAGATACTTTTGATTTTGAATCGTATGAACTTGATATTGATGAAAATATTGTTTCTGAAACTATTGAACAAAAAAACTTAGATGAAATAATTCCTTATAATTTTGGACGTTTTGGAATAAAAAAGATAAATTATGACTTTGAAACTCTTTTACATTCTAAAAACCTTAGTATTTCAGAAATAAAAGATAAAAAAATATTGGTTTTAGGAACAGCAGAATTTATGTATTTACCTTATAAATTTGCATACTATTTAGAAGAAAATGGAATAAAAGTTTATTATCAATCTACAACTCGCTCTCCTATAAATATAGATGGTGATATTTTGTCTAAAATTCAATTTAAAGATAATTATTTTGAGAATATTGATAATTTTTTATATAATGTTATAGATAAAGAGTATGATTATATTTTTGTTTGTTATGAAACTACTTTAACTCCTGAAAATCATAATTTAATTGACCTTTTAGAAGATAAAAAATACTCTTTTATAATTGAATCTTTTAATTTTAGTCTTGAACAGTATTTAATGGATTAAGGCAGATTAACAGGATATTAGAGTGTTTGTTTTTTGAAATAAAAAATAGTAAAAACAGAACGATAAATTATGAATACAATCCTAATCGTGTTAATCTCCTCAATCGTCTTAAAATCCTGTTCAAGACAATTTACTAGATAATAATTTATTTAATTTATCTGGATAATCAGTAAAAATACCATTAAGACCAAATTTAAACGCTTGATTATATTCATCATAAGAATTTAATGTATAAGTATTTATTTTTAAACCATAAGATTTCATTCTTTTTATATTTTTTTTATTTAAATATTTAAAATCAATATGAATAAATTTAGCATTAATTTTTGCAAGTAAATAAATTAAAAAAGGATTCATAGTTTGAGTTATTAAATAGGCTGTAGAAATATTTGGTTCAAGTTTTCTAATTCTATTAACAATCATTGGATTAAAAGAGGATAAAACAACTCTATTTTCCATATTATATTCTTTTATAAGAGCTAATAATTTTTTTTCTGAATTTCTATTAATAAAACTAGACGCTTCATGTTTTATCTCGATATTTATTAAGGTAGAATCATCTATTATTTCAAAAACTTCTATTAATTTTGGAACTTTTAAACCAAAGTATTCATCTTTAAACCAAGAACCAACTTCAAAACTATTTATTTTTTCATAAGATAAATCTCGTATATGTTTTTTTGAAGATGAAACCCTTTGCATATTAACATCATGAAAAACAACAATTTCACCATCTTTGCTAAAAGTTATATCTAATTCAATCATATTAACCTTTTCTTCAATCGCTTTTTTAAAAGATAATAGTGTATTTTCTGGATATTTACCTGAAAAACCTCTATGAGCAATATTAATCATATTTTCATATTTATCTAAAACATGTTCAAAATCTTTATATTTTTTTTTACTAAATTCATTTACTTCTTTGATAGTAAAAAAATATACTAATGATTTAGCAATAAATTCCTTAATTTTATGATGAATAAGTCGCTCTGATTTTACTAATAATTTATTTAATAATTCCACAATGAAATACCGTTTAGAATCTAAAATACTGTAATTAATTAAATCAAAAACATTATTTTAAATAATTATGCCAGATTTAGTGATAATAATAAAGGTCTTAAATATTAAAGTTGAGTTATTTAATTTAAATGAATCCTAGTTAGTAATGAACGTTTTAAAAATGTTCATGAACAAACACACTGAATAATTTATAATATTGTTTTGAAAACTTTGTAAAATTTATGCCTAAGTTTATACAAAAAAATATATAATTAAGTCTGTTAATAATGTTAGGAATTAATTATGGCTATAAAAATAGGTGTTATCAATCAAAAGGGCGGTGTGGGAAAAACAACCATATCAAATGCAATTGCCTATGAATCGTCTCAAATAAAAAAACTAAGAACTCTTTTAATAGATTTTGATCCACAATCTAGTCAAACAATTTTATTAAATTTTGAACCTAAAAATTATAAAAAAGATCATGAATCTAATATCGCTCGTATTTTTGAAAAATTTCAGGTAAAACCTTTAAAAATAAATAATTTATTAGATTTTATTCCATGTAATTTAGACTTAGCAAATCAATCTGAAAGTGCAACAGTTGGAAAAGATAAAATGCTTCAAAAATTCCTAACAAAAATAGAAGATAATTATGATGTAATAATAATAGATAGTAACCCTTCTTTTAGTTCTCTTATGACCAATGTAGTTTTATCTAGTGATTGTTTACTTATTCCAATTGGAACTTCAGCCCTTGATGAAGCTGGGGCACAAGGCTTTTTTGAAATAATAGAAAATATTGCAGATATTTATGAAAAAGCTCCTAGTAAAATATGTGTTGTTCCTACTAAATTTGATAAAAGAAGAAAAGATGATACTGAAGTACTCCAAATTTTACAAAAAGATCTTCCAGAATATGTTAAGTCTTTAGATAATTTAAGAAAAACTAATTTTAGTGTATTAAAGCCAGTTCCTGAAAGAGCAGTTGTAAAAGATGCCGCAGCAGCAAGAATGTTTTTACATGAATATATTGAACAATATGATATTAAACAAAAAAAATTCTTAAATATTTTCACATCTATACTAAGTGCTATTACTAATGACATAAAAATTAAGGTTAAAGTGTAATGTCTAGATTTCAAAGAATTTCTGCTTTTAAAACAGCTATAGAAAAAATAGAAGAAGCTAAAGATAAACAAATTATCCAAGAAATATTTTTGGATCAAATTGAAAACCCTTCTTTTCATGATAGAACTACTTTTTCTGAAGAAGATATCAAAAGTCTTTCTGAAAATATAAAACAAGTAGGATTATTAAGCCCTGTTATTTTAAGAAAAAAAGTTAATGGAAATTATGAAAGAATAGCTGGTTTTAGAAGAATTGAAGCCGTAAAAAGATTAGATTGGAAAAAAATCAATTCTATTATTTTAGATATTGATGAAAAATCTGCCATACTCATAATGCTCTCTGAAAACATACAAAGAGAAAATCTTAATCCTTATGATGAAGTTTTAGCTCTTTTACAATTAATAGCAGTTAATTTAGAGCTTTCTGAAGAAGAGGTAAAATCATTTTTATACAAAATAAAAAATTATATTTCTGGTAATATAAAATCATTATCTAATGATGAACAGGAAATAAAAGATGTAATTGATACTATTTTATCAAAAACAGGTAAATATAATTTCCAAGGTTTTATTAATAGATTAAGAGTGTTAAATTTAAACCCTTTAATAATAGAATCGTTAAGATTAAAAAAAATTCAATATTCTCATGCTATTCAATTAAATAAAATAAAAGATGAAATAGTTTTAAAAGAGATTATAGAAGAAACCATAAAATATAATTTATCTAAAGATGAATTGATTGAAAGAATTAAAAAATTAATTGATTCTGAAATTAAAATAGATGTTTTTTCAGACTTTAACAAAAAATTAAAAGAAATAAAAAAATTACCTAAAGATAAATTTAATTTGGTTCAAGATAAGATTAGGGAAATTTTAGAAATAATTGGACAAGATAGTAAATAGAAAGTAGATATAAAAAGTGGATAAAAAAAGTTCTATAATAAAAGGAAAAAAGGGCATTTTATTAGTAAATTTAGGAACTCCAGATAGTTTTAGCCCAAGCGATATAAGAAAATATTTAGCAGAATTTTTATGGGATTATCGAGTTATTGATATTAACCCTTTAGGAAGGTTTTTTCTATTAAATTTTATTATTTTACCTTTTAGACCTAAAAGAATATCTCCTTTTTATCAAAAAATATGGTTAAAAGATGGATCTCCATTATTAGTTTATGGTAAAAAAGTTGCAGCTATTTTAAAAGAAAAAATAAGTAGTGAATATCATATAGAATTGGGAATGAGATATGGCAACCCTTCTTTAAACTCGGCTTTAGATAAAATGAAAAAAGCAGGTGTTAATTCAATAAAAATTATACCTATGTATCCCCAATACTCTTCTGCCGCAAATGCTTCAACACTTGAAAAAGTAATGGATATTCTGAAAACTTGGCAAAATATTCCTTCAGTAAATATTATTAGCGATTTTTATGATAATCCTAAGTTTATTAATTCATTTGCAGAACTTGGTAAAAAATACCTAGAAAAAGATAACTATGATCATATTTTATTTAGTTTTCATGG
Source organism: Cyanobacteriota bacterium (assembly GCA_038060635.1). Taxonomy (GTDB): domain Bacteria; phylum Cyanobacteriota; class Sericytochromatia; order UBA7694; family JACMQJ01; genus JBBTGK01. Next base: position 5,867 of record JBBTGK010000192.1, read on the forward strand.
ACTTCCAGAAAGACAATTAAAAAAAGGTGATGATTTTAATGTATGTAATTTTGGAACTTGTTGCGAAACCATAACTGAAAAAAATCAATTTTGTTATAGAGCTCAATGTTATCAAACAGCCTATTTGATAGCTGAAAAATTAAATATTAATAAAGATGGTTTTAGTATTTCTTTTCAATCACGATTAGGAAGAACTCCGTGGATAAAACCTTATACAGATCATGTTATAGAAGAATTTGGAAAAAAAGGCTATAAAAAAGTATTAGTTTTTTCACCTTCTTTTGTTAGCGATTGTTTAGAAACTTCTTATGAGATTGCTCATGAATACAATGAACTTTTTAAAAAATTTGGTGGAGAAAAAATACAATTAGTAGAATCACTGAATGATAATCCTTTATGGATAGAGACATTAGAAAGCCTTATTTTAAATGATTAACACATTGGATAATTAAATAAAGAAGGGGTCTGTCTAAAAAGAGGACGTTTCATAAAACGTCCCTACAGAAACATTGGCTTTTAACCTTGTAATTTTATAAAAAATACACTTTTTAGACAATCCCTACCACAATATAATTCAATAGAGATATTTCTAAAAAAATCTATGATCCTATTTTATCCAAAAAAGCATAATAGATTTTTTTAGAAATCATATCATCATTTTGCCATTCTGGATGCCATTGAACAGCCACAACAAAATCAGCATCATTTGCTTTTACAGCTTCTATTAAACCATCATCAGAGTATGCCATAACATCAAGATTTTGACCTAATTCTTTTATTCCTTGATGATGAACCGAATTAACTGTTATTTTTTCTTCTCCGATTACATCATATAAAAAAGAATCTTTTAATATTGTTAAACCATGCGTTAGGGTTTCATATTTTTCTTGATTTCTATGTTCAAAAGAGTTTTCCCTCATAGAAGGAATATCTTGAATAAGAGAGCCTCCATAAGCAATATTTATTAATTGAAAACCTCTACATATTCCCAAAACAGGAATATTTCTTTTTTTTGCATGTTTTAAAAGTGCTAATTCAAAATGATCTCTTTCTAATACACCACTCCAACGAATATCCTTTGGTTCTTCATTGTATAAAGTAGGTGAAATATCAGCACCACCAGAAAGAACTAATGCATCAACAATATTAATAAGCTTTTCAGCACCTTTGTCATGATCTTGGTGAATTGGTAATATTACAGGAGTATGTCCAGATTTTTCTATTAATTTTATGATATTTTCTTCTGCATAATATAAAGCCATATCTTGATAAAAAACTCTTTTTTCAGCCTTTTGTAAATTTGCAGAAACGCCTATTATTGCCATTTTAACCGTTTGTATCCTTTATTACTCTTAAAAAATTTAGACCCATTATTTTTTTTATTCTTTCAGCACTCCAACCTCTTTCTAACATTTTTTGAACAAAAATAGGTTGATATGTAATATCTTTTAAATCTTTTGGTGTATTAATAAAACCATCATAGTCAGATCCAAGGGTAACATGGTCATCTCCTACCAATTTTATAACATATTCCATGTGGTCTAAAACATCATAAGTAGTACATTGAGAAGGACTTATAGTTAAAAAACGAGGTTCATAAATTATCCCAATACTACCATTTCTTTCTGCTACAGCTTTTATTTGTTCATCATCTATATTACGCCAAATATCAAAAACACCTTTTATTCCGCTATGTGTAACCGATACAGGAATATCTTTGGGAATTATATCTAATGCATTAAAAAAACCTTTTCTATTTATATGAGATAAATCTATCATTATTTTGTTATCTATCATTTTTTCAACAAAATTCTTTCCAAAAGAGGATAAACCTTCATTTTTTTTAGTTTCAAAGTTACTTACACCTATTTTACTATGAGTAAAATGAACTAGTGTGATTCTATGAACTTCAGGTATTTTATCTAAATCATCAACATTATTTTGTATTCCTTGACCACCTTGAATTGAAATCCAAGAAGCTACTTTATTATTTTTTCTGGCTTCCAAATAATCAGCATAAGTTCTTACAAATTGAAAATTATCCGAGTTTTTATTTAAATCACTTAAAATAGAATCAATATTTCTTCTTATTATCTCAAGTCTATTTTTTTCATGATGTAATGGGTTTGTGGTTATATCCCAAACAACACCCGCCATATTAGCTTCTAGGGTTTTTGGAAAATCAACTTGATTTAAAAATCCTATTCCAAAAAATCTATATTTATGTTTTTTTTCTAAATCATAGCAAAAAACC
>JBBTGK010000193.1:0-5246 GCA_038060635.1 Cyanobacteriota bacterium
AATACCCATTTAATTAAGATATTAAATAAAGAAATTAATTAATTTGAACTTGTTTTGATATATAATGTTTTGTTTAATTTAGTTATATCTCACAGGAAATTTTATGAAAAAAAAAATAAGTCTTTCAGATAAAGGGTTATCAAAAGATCAAATTTTTAGTCAAATGAATCAAGCAAAAGAAAAAGACGTAAAATGGAAAGATGGAAAAGTTTGGTGTTTAGTTTTTTCTGCTGGAGATGAAATAGCTGATTTAATAAAAGAAGCCTATACAATGTTTTTTTCAGAAAACGGCTTAAATCCTAATGCCTTCCCTAGTTTAAGAAAATTTGAAAATGAAGTTGTTTCTATGACAGCATCAATATTAGGTGGAGATGAAAATGTAACAGGAACAATGACTTCTGGTGGTACAGAAAGTATTTTAATGGCTGTAAAAACAGCTAGAGAACATTTTATTGCTAAAAACCCTAAAGCAAAAAAAATGGAAATGATAATTCCAAGAACTGCACATCCTGCATTTGATAAAGCAGGTCATTATTTTGGTATAAAAGTAATCCATTGTGATTTAACAGACGATTTTAGAGTTGATGTAAAAAAAATGGAAGACCTTATAAACAGTAATACAATTTTACTTGTTGGTTCTGCACCATCTTATCCACATGGAGTTGTTGATCCTATTCAAAAAATAGCAAAATTAGCATTAGAACATAATATTTTATTACATGTAGATGCTTGTGTTGGTGGAATGCTTTTACCTTTTGCAAAAAAACTCGATTATGATATTCCAAATTTTGATTTTCAAGTTGATGGTGTTACCTCAATGTCAGTAGATTTACATAAATATGGCTATGCAGCAAAAGGAGCATCTGTTGTACTTTATAAAAATAAAGAGCTAAGAAGAAAACAATTTTTTGTTTATACAGAATGGCCTGGTGGAATTTATGCCTCACCTTCTATGGGTGGTACAAGACCTGGTGGAGCAATAGCAGCAGCTTGGGCTGTTATGAATTATTTAGGTGAAGAAGGTTATTTAAAAATAGTAAAAGTTGTTATGGAAACAGCAAAAAAAATTATTAAAGGTGTAAATGCAGTAGATGATATACATATTGTAAGCAATCCAGATGCTAGTATTTTAGCGATAGCTTCTAATACATTAGATGTTTTTGTTCTTGGTGATGAAATGGCTCAATATGGTTGGTATATGGATAGACAACAAGAGCCTCCTAGTTTACATCTTACTATTACTCATGCTCATTCTAAAGTAGCTGATAAATTTTTAGAAGATCTAAAAGAATCAGTTAAAAAGACTAAAAAATTTACTATGTCTAAATTATCAGATAAAGTTAAAGTTTCATTGGTAAAAGGAGCTGTTAAAGTTTTACCAGAAGCAATGGTTAGTAAGTTAACGGCAAAGTCTTCTAAATTTTTAAGTGGAAAAGGCGAAGTTGTTCCAAAAAGAAGTGCTGCTATGTATGGGATGATGGGTTCTTTACCAAATAAAGGCGATGTAAATGAAATGATTTTAGATTTTATGGATAATCTATATGAGCAACCTTAATAAGGAAGTGATGAGTAAGAAGTGAAAAGTAAGAAGTTATGAGAAGATGGGATGTCTAAAAAGTGTGTTTTTAAGGAAATTACAATGTTAAAACCCGATATTCTTGTAGGGGCGTTTTATGAAACGTCCTCTTTTTAGAAAATACTGCCTTTTATAAAAAAAATATTTGTTAATTGAAAATAAAATAAAAGATAAAAATGTCAAAAGAAAAAAAGAATTTTAGATTACCTCCAGGCCCAACAAAAAAATTATTGGGCTTTGAAAATCTTGTTCAAATAAGAAGAAATACAATCAATTTTTTACAAAAAAATATTAAAAAATATGGTCATGTTTTTACTTTTGAAATTGGGAAAAATAGACTTTTTTATATTCAAGATCCTGAAATAATAAAAGAAATATTAGTAACACACAATAATAATTTTATAAAAGGTCGTGTGTTAGAAGCCGCTAAAGAAATTTTGGGTGAAGGATTGCTAACTAATAATGATCATCAATCTCATTTAAGACAAAGAAGAATGATTCAACCTGCTTTTCATCATAAAAGAATTACTTATTATTCTCAAATAATGATAGATTATACCTATGATTTTTTTGAAAAATGGAAAAATAATGAAACTTTAATCATAAATGAAGAAATGATGCAACTTACTTTAAAAATAGTCTGCAAAGCTTTATTTGAAGCTGAAATGAAATATGATATAAAAAAAATAGAAGAAGCATTAAGTATATTTTTAGAAAGAGCAATAGATGTAAATAACCCTTTAGCCTATTTAACCAAAAATTTTCCTACCAGAAAAAATAGAAAATTTTTTGATGCTAAAAAATATTTAGATCAAACTATAGATCAAATGGTTGAAGATAGAAAAGATGATGCTATAGATAGAAATGATCTTTTATCAATGATGATAATTGCAAGAGATGAAGGTCATAAAATGAATACAACTCAAATAAGAGATGAAACCATGACTTTATTTTTAGCAGGACATGAAACAACTGCAAATGCAATAACTTGGACACTTTATCTTTTATCCCTCAATCCTGAAAAAGAAGAAAAAATGTATAATGAGATAAAAACTGTTTTGGGAAATAGAAAGGCAACACCAGAAGATTTAGTCAATTTAGTTTATACTAGAAAAGTTTTAGCAGAATCTATGCGTTTATATCCTCCTGCATGGATAATTGCTCGTAGAGCTTTAGAAGATTTAGAATTAAAAGATTATACTATCCCTGCAAAATCAATTTGTCTAATGAGCCAATATTTAATGCATAAAGATAATCGTTTTTATGAAGATTCAGAAAGTTTTATACCTGAAAGATGGACAGAAGAATTTAAAGAAAAATTACCTAAATTTGCCTACTTTCCTTTTGGTGGTGGTGCAAGAGTTTGTATTGGGGAACAATTTGCATGGTCTGAAGGTATTTTATTATTATCAATTTTATTGCAAAAATGGAAATTTAATCTAATTCCAGATCAAAAAATAGAACTACATCAATTAATAACATTAAGACCTAAAAATGGAATAAAAATGGAAATAGAGGAAAGAAAATAAATGAGATACGATCCAGAAATTAAACTTATAATAGTTTCTATAATATTTACTTTTTTGGCTTGTTTACCTTTAATGCTTTCATCATTAGAAAATAATTTTCATAATCGTTTATTAGTAGGTCTTTTAGCTTTTTTTGGTTTTATGTTAGCACAAATAACTTTTACATTAGCTTTAGTTTCATATTTTTCTATTTCAAAAATAAAGCAAAAAGAAGAAAATATTTTTTAGATAAGGAATGTTTTTAAAACGTTCCTTACAAACTATTCATTCTCTGATTACTTTCACTTTTCACATTTTACTTTTTACTCCTTATAATTTAGTTTCAAAAGTAACTTTTATCACTAAAAAAGCACAAAATAACTATTTTTTTCTTGATTAGTGCAAGTTATCACTAAATAAAGGTGATAATAAGTACTGAGTAAAAAGCTACATTGAAATATTATTATATATGTAAGTTGTGGTACACATTTAAAGGTTAAAACAACAAAGCACTGCAATATAACAGATATGAAGAAGTTTATATAGAATATATATTGAATGATCGTAAAATAACGTTAAAATTATTTTGAAGCACATTAAACAACAAAATAGGCACTAGATATGAAAGAAAATTATTAAGATTACTTCCTTTCTATTCCTGTGCCCATAATTTACACCAAAACATTTAAGCTTACGTAAGCAACAACAATTATAGCATATACACACCAGTTTTCATAAAAAAAATTACGTAAGCTTTTTTTTTTACAATTTTTCTTCAATAAAAAATCTTAAAGCAATAATATGCTTACAAGGTCCTCTTTTCAGCCCTTCATTTTTTGTTATCCATTCGCAAGAACAATTTCCAGATTTTATATATCCTTTTTCAACTTCTATTTTTGTTAAATAAGTATCTGTTTTACCTTTTATAATAGCTTCAGCATAAAAATAATTTTTTTCTTTTTTTAATTCTTTAATGTCAATATTTTCTTCTATAAATAAATTTTTTGCATTATTTAGTCTTGAATTAATTATTTTTTTAAATGGTAATTCTCTATAAAAATAAGTTTTCTTTAAGCAATCGTAACCAACTAAACCACTTTGAGATAAAATATCTATTGTTTCGGATGTTTTTGATTCATCTAATTCTAAAATATGAGATAGATCTTTTATATTAAAAAAATCAAGGTTTTTTATTATATTTTGTGTAAAATCTAGAGTATATTGGTCTTGTTCTGAACTTATATTTCTTAATCCTTCACCTTCTCCAGAAAAACCACTACTTACTTCATTAGAAAGAGCTAAAGTTATTACTGCATTATCAACTGCAATAACCCATATTGTGCCACCTGTTTCTTCTATTTTATAAATATTAAGCATTTTTATGGAAGGAATTAATTTTGATAAAAGTTTAACTCTATGTAATCCAGATATTTCTATAAAATTATCATTAGAAGGCTTTATTTCAGAAATATGAAGTTTACCACCTTTATCTAAAATATAAACTCTATCCTTCAATCTTGTGATTATAGAAGCAATGAATTGTTTAGCTGGAATAGAATTTAAACTAAAAATAAGTTTACTTTTACTAAAAATAGCTTGGCTTTGTAAAAAACCTTTAATCCATCTTTCTGGTAATTTTACTTTTTTTTCTTTTACTTGGGTATTTTCAGTTTTAATTGATATTTCATCTTTTCCAACTTCAAAATTAACTTCATTATTTTGTCTTAAAGTCATTAATGAATTAATAAAATCTCTATTAAAATTTACGTTTGTTGTACCTTTTTTTCTTAGTTTATAATTTTCAAAAAAAGCTGATTCTAAATCAACTCTTGCATATACAGAAGCACAACTAGAAAAACATTCAAAACGAATATTATTTTTTTCACAAGTAATTACAGGATCTAAATATCGCCATAAATCAGGTCGATAAAATCTAGCTTCAACAACTTCATTTAAAAATACAGCTAAATCTCTAAAAAGTATTTTGTTTATTATTTTACCTTCAAAAAATACCTCTGTTTTTTCTTCTGTTGTTGTAAAAAGGTTAATATTATGACATCACATCTTCTACAAAAAAAATGGCTAATTATTATTGTGCTTGGTATTTGTTTAATACTAGGTTCTATTTTTTTCTATTTCAAAAAACCAGCAGTTGTGATACC
>JBBTGK010000194.1:0-7587 GCA_038060635.1 Cyanobacteriota bacterium
TATCATCGGAGAAGGAGACGTCAATCCTTTAGATAAAAAAATCCCTGGTGAGAATGAGCTAGATGCGTTGATTTATGTTCCTGATGGACATGAACAATACCCAGCTATTTTAATCTGTCATGGTTTTTTATCAGGAAAAGAAGAATTTGGTGAATTACCTGAAAATATTGCCAAAAAAGGTTATGTGGTAATGACCTTTGATTTCACTGGTCATGGAAAAAGTAAAGGTGATAGAGGATATTATCGTGCAATTAGTCATTTAGATGATGCAGAAAGAGCTTTAAAAAAGCTATGGGATCAAGAAGGTTCTATAAAAGAACAAACGGCTGTGATTGGTCATAGTATGGGAACAGTAGCAGCATTAAGACTTTTATCTGAATCGAAAGAAGGGCAAAAATGTAAAACAGGAATAATTATGGCTCCTGTTAGAAAATTTGTGGATATGGCAGGGAAATTTGAGTTAGAAGCATATAAATTTGTAGCAGGAATTGCTTGGCCTGTTTTATTAATTACAGGAAAACAAATGTATTTACCTTTTAAAGTAAAAACTAGCAACATATTTTTAGATCAAGAAATGGCTAAAGAATTCGATAAAAAAAATCTTTTACAAAAAACTATGCCAATAAATAACTATTTTTATATGATAAAACAAATAGATAATGAAAAATTTGCGTCTAAAGTAGAACAAAAAATACTTGTTTTAATAGGAAATCAAGATAAAGTAGTTCCTCCTGAAGGCTCTAGAAAAGTTTTTAAAGCTCTAAAAAATCAAGATAAAAAACTGGTAGAAATAGAAAATTCTGGTCATTCTTTAATGATGGATTATAGTAAAGATAAGGTTTTTTTAGAAATAAAAGATTGGCTTAAAGAAAATATCTAGTTTTGTATAAGTGAAGGGTGAAAAGTGATGAGTGATGAGAAGGAATCTTGCAGGGCTTTGATTCATCAAATCCTTTATATAATTTCTGCACCTTATTTAATTCATGTTCCTTAATCCAAATTATAATAATAAATAAAGTAAAAGAGTTGTTTTTATGGAAGAAAATGCACATATTGAAGAAATAGAAATATTAATAAGATCTCGATACCCAATACTTTATATAATGACTTGGGAAGAAAAAAGAGTTGAAGCTGATCTTATGAGAATATCGAACAGAATGGATAAAAAACTTTTTAGTTGGACAAATACTCAAGGTCTTATAAATATTAGTGTATCAAAATCGGCTTCCGTAATAAGTGATAATACAAGAGATTTATTTAATGCTTTAGATAATATACAAAAAGCACAAGATCCTGCTATATATGTTATAAAAGATGCTCATTCTTACTTTAATGATCCTATGGTAATCAGAAAATTAAGAGATACTGCAAATATTTTAAGAAGTACTTTTAAAACCATAATATTATTATCTCCTATTTTAAAAATACCTTCTGAATTAGAAAAAGAAATAACAGTTATAGATTACGAATTACCTACAATAAATGATTTAGGTGCTATTTTAGATAAATTAATTTTATCTTTGCAAAATAGTAAAAAAAATGTAGAAATAAACTTAGATTCTATTGCCAGAGAAAAAATGCTTCAAGCTGCACTAGGTTTAACACAATTAGAAGCAGAGAATGTTTTTTCTAAGATAATAGTTTCTAAAAAAAGATTGAATATTGAAGACATTTCATTAATATTTACCGAAAAAAAACAAATTATAAGAAAAAATGGAATATTAGATTTTTATCCAACACACGAAAATATGAAAGATGTTGGAGGTGTTTCTAATTTAAAAAAATGGCTTAAAAAAAGAGATTCTGCTTTTACAAAAAAGGCTAGAAATTATGGTTTACCTCAACCTAAAGGTATTTTACTTTTGGGTGTTTCTGGTTCTGGTAAAAGTTTAGTAGCCAAAGCTATTTCGTCTTTATGGCAATTACCTCTATTAAGATTAGATATTGGTTCTCTTTTTAGTGGTTTAGTTGGTTCTTCTGAAGAAAATATGAGAAAAACAATAAAAACAGCTGAAGCCGTTGCCCCATGTCTTTTATGGTTAGATGAAATTGATAAGGGATTTAGTGGTTCTTCTACATCAAATGTTTCTGATGGAGGCACAACAGCAAGGGTTCTATCTAGTTTTCTTACTTGGATGCAAGAAAAAACTAGTCCTGTTTTTATTATATCTACAGCTAATGATATTTCAAAATTACCTCCAGAACTTTTAAGAAAAGGTCGTTTTGATGAAATATTCTTTTTAGATTTGCCAAAACAAAAAGAAAGAATGGAAATTTTTGGTATTCATCTTGAAAAAAGAAATAGAAAAGCTAAAAATTTTAACCTTCAACTTTTAGCAGATAAAACAGATGGCTTTTCTGGTTCTGAAATTGAAGAAGCAATAATTTCTGCAATGTATGACAGTTTTGATGAAGATCGTGAATTAGAAACTTATGACATAATAAATGTTATATCAAATTCAGTTCCTTTATCTCAAACCATGAAAGAAGTTATTGATGATATAAGAAATTGGTGTAAAGATAGAGCAAGACCAGCTTCTGATTAGTTTATAGTAAAATATTATGTTAAAAAAAACTTTTACAGAGCTATTACTTAAATATACAGATAATCAAAATCTAATAACTAGTTTATGGTTTGAAATAGAAAAAAATTATTCAAAAAAAAAGAGATATTATCATAATCTTTCTCATTTAGAAAATTTGATGAATGAATTGGATTTTTTTAAAGAAAAAATTGAAGATTTAGATACTCTTTTATTTTCAATATATTATCACGATATTATCTATAATGTTTTAAAAAAGGATAATGAAGAAAAAAGTGCTTTATTAGCAGTAAAAAACTTAGAATTGATTAATTTTCCAAATGATAAAATAGAAAAATGTAAAAATAATATTTTAGCTACTAAATCACATCAAGTAAGTGATGAATATGAAACAAATTTTTTTACAGATTTAGATTTATCAATTTTGGGGCAAGAATGGGATATTTATTTGCAATATTCAATTAAAATAAGAAAAGAATACTCTATTTATCCTGATATTTTATATATACCTGGTAGAAAAAAGATTTTAAATAGTTTTTTATCAATGGAAAGAATTTTTAAAACAGATATTTTTTATAATAAATTTGAATCTAATGCAAAAAATAATATAAAAAAAGAATTAGAAGAATTATCTAAAACTTAATTTTTTAAAAGTTACTTTTCTAGTAATTAAAAAATTATAAAACAATGAAAGATTTGTTATAATGTTATTTTGTACACTTGTATATTTGTACATATTTATAGAGGTATTTTTATGTCTATAGCAACAAAAGATTTACATGTAAAAATTGATCCTAATTTATACGATAAAATAAGAACTTTAAGTTTTTCAGAAAGAAAATCTATATCTGATATAGTAAGAGAAGGTTTAGAGCAATATTTTAATATAAAATCACAAAAAAATAAAGATCTTGAATTACTATTAGAAGAAGATGATGAAAATAGAATATTAGAAATACTACAAAAAAATGAAATAATACCTTGGAGCGATGTTAAAAAAGGCTATAATTTAAAATAACATGAAAATTACAGCATCAAAAGATTTTTATAAATCTTTTTCTAAGTATGATAAAAAATTACAACAACAAATAAATAAAGCTGTAGAAAAATTACCAGATGGAGACGTAAAAAAATTAAAAGGAAAAAATAACGATTTTATTTATAGATTAAGAGTTCGTGATGTTAGGGTTGTATTTATTATGAACTCCGAATCAATTCATATAATTGATGTTGATAATAGAGGAGATATTTATAAAACTAATTAATTCAATATTACTAAATAAATCCCAAGAGCAATAAAAACCATTTTTATATTAACCCAGATTAAAGCTTTGTAAACAAAACTATTTTTTTGACAGTTTTACGTTACGAATAATTGCTAAACCTAATACAGCTGCAAAAGTATAACCACCTATTCCTAATACAAGAGTTAATGGTAAACCTCTAAAAGTAAATGATTCTTTTGTTTGAATTATAAATATAGTAGAACTTATTATAAGTGCTGAAATAACTAATCCTGCACTTAATTTACCTATTATTTGTTCCCATACTTTTAAAAATCGTTCTTCTTCTGGATGTTCAATCTTAAATTTTATATTTCCATTTTGTATATCTTCAAAAATATTCATTATTTGCACAGGAGCATCATAAGTCATATTATATAAATTAGTACCTCTTTTATAAAAATCGGTTGATAATTTATTAAAAGACCATTGTTTTGCTACTAATTTTCTAACAAAAGGCTCAGCTTCTTTTTCTAAATCAAGAGTTGGATCAAGTATTCTTCCAATTCCTTCAATTGTCATTATGGCTTTACCCATTAGAGTGTAGTCATTAGGGATTCTTATTCTATTTTTCTTTGCACCTTCCATAAGATCTTGTAAAATTTCACTAAACTGTATTTCATTTATTGGTAAACCAAGTATTTTTTCCATTGATTCATAAACATCTTTTTTAAATTCTTGAAAATCAACTTTTTTCTCTGGTTTTCCTAAATTAATCAATCCTCTTGCTATTCCATCAATATCTCTGGTATTTAAGGCAATTAAAAGTTCTGCCATTTTACTTCTCATTTCTTCATCAAGATGACCGACCATCCCCAAATCGAGAAAAGCAATTTTATTTCCTTTTAAGGCAAAAATATTACCTGGATGAGGATCTGCATGAAAAAAACCTTTTTCAAAAACCATAAAAAGAATTGTGTTTAAGGCAATTTTTGCTAAAACTGTTTTATCACAACCAATCTTTTCTGCCTCAGTTATTTTAATTCCATTTATTTTTTCCATGGTAAAAACTTTTTTACCAGAGTATTTTTTATAAACTTTAGGAATAATTACTTGATCATGAAATTTTAAACCCTCTGCAAATTTTAAGGCATTTCTTAATTCTGTATTATAATCAAGCTCTCTTCTAATGGCTTTATCAAATTCGCTTACTATACCTACAGGATTAAGCAATTGTAAATCAGGAGATTGTCTTTCTGCTAATCTTGCTAAAATATATAATAAATCTATATCTTGTTGAATAACTTGGAAAATATTTGGTCTTTGTACTTTTACAACAACATCTACTAATTTCTCTATTCCATTTTCATCTTTTTCTTTTATTACAGCAGTATAAACTTGACCTATTGAAGCTGTAGCTATTTGTTTTTTATTAAAAGAATAAAAAATATCTTCTATTGGTGCACCAAGTTCATTTTCTATTTGAGTTCGAGCTTCTTCAAAACTAAAAGAAGGAACATCGTCTTGTAAACTTTTAAATTCTGCAATAAATTCTTCTGGAATTAGATCTGGTCTAGTACTTAATATTTGACCTAATTTTATAAAAGTAGGACCTAATTCTTGTAAAACTAATAATGCTCTTCTAGCTAAAGTACTATGCTCATTTTCAGTAAATTTTTCATCTCTTCTTAATTTACTTATAATTTTTGCTAATGGTGTATCAGCGGTTATTATTTGATCTACTAATTGACCAAATCCATGACGAAATAAAACAGCAGCTATTTGCCTAAACCTGTTTATATCATTTATTGCACTTATCGGATTAAATCCAGCCATAAAAAACTAATTCAAAATTATTATTAACTTGTTCATTCTATCATAAATTTAAGTTTTGTTTATATTTAAAATATTTCATTTTTTTAATGTTAAAAAGTATTTCATTAATAACACTTATGTTTGATATACCAAACACTTATGCTATAATACAAATATATGAGGTTTTTGTATGACTAAAAATATTTTACATATAGCAGATAATGACTTGACTCACTCAATGGTTCATTACCTTTTTTCTATCCATAAATTAAAAGAAAAAAATGGTTATGCTAGAGTAACAGATGTGGCAAAAGAATTAAATCTTACTAAAGGTAGTGTTTCTATTGCACTTAGTGGTCTTAAGAAAAAAGAGCTAGTTGTCGAAGATGAAAATAAATTTTTCTCTTTATCAGAAAAAGGTCATCAACAAGTTCATGACATACTTACTTCAAGAACCTTACTTTATTATTTTCTAAAAGATTTTATTGGTGTTAGTGAAGAAAGATCTATAAAAGATGCTTGTTTAATGGAACATTTGATGAGCGATGAAACAAGAGAGAAATTTTTTATTTTTATGAAAAGTCTTACAAGTGATTCAAAAGAAGAAAAAAATAATTTTTTGAAACTCAAAACTAATTTAGATTTAAGTCAATTTAATACAACAAATGATTTTATAAAAGCTCAAAGCGATAAATCATACATTTTAGGAGAAGGAATTATTAACTAAGATGAAAAAAGAAAAATTATTATCCCAAGTAAAAATAGGTCAAAAAGTTAGAATTACTGGATTTAATATAAAATTAGAAACAAAAGGTACTTTAATTAGCATGGGAATAATTCCTGGTGATGAATTAGAAGTTATTAGTAAATCACCTTTTGGTAGCCCAATATCTTTTAAACATGGATTAAATAACTTTTTTGCCCTAAGAAAAAGTCAAGCTGAATTAATAGAGGTAGAATAGATATTTCTATTCAATTAAAAGTTATGAAAACATTTTTACTTATAGGTTTTCCAAATTCGGGAAAATCAACAATTTTTAACCTTCTTTCTGGAAAATCAAGAAAAGTTTCAAATTATTCTGGAATAACAGTTGATAGCGGTGCAGCTGAACTTACTAGTAATGATATTAATGAAGAAAAAATTAGAATAATAGATTTGCCTGGTGTTTATAACCTATTACCGTCTAGTCTTGATGAGGGAATAACAGTTTCTACTATTTTAAATTTAAATAATGCTATATCCGAATTTCATGAAATTATTTTGGTTCTTGATTCATCAAGATTTGAGGCTAGTTTAGCATTAGCTCTTTCAATCAAAGAATTAGTTGGAAATAATATATCGTTATTAATAAATAAAAGTGACCTTTTTTATAAAAAAAATAGTATTGATATTAAAAAACTTGAAATATTATTAGAACTTCCAATTTTATTATGTTCAGCTCTAAAAGATGATAAAACAACAAGTAATGAAATAGATATATTTTTAAGAAATAAAAAATCCGATAATCCTATAAAAGTTAATTCAAAAATAATATTAACAGAAAAAGCAGCTAGTTATTTGATGGTAAAAGATAATTATAATCATATTAATATTACTGATAATGAAGAAGATATTTTAAAAAAAATACAAAATTTCCAAATTGAATCCAGAAAAATAATAAAAGATGCTACATTAGATTTAAACCTTAAAACTATACAAAGTACTTATAAAATAGATAAAATTCTTTTACATCCATTTTGGGGTGGGATTTGTTTTGTAGCAATATTTTTTCTTCTTTTTCAATCTTTATATACTGTTTCAGCTCCTATTATGACTTTAATAGAAGATATGGTGAAAATATCAGGTGATTATGTTGGTTCTTTTTTACCAGATGGATTATTCAAAAGTTTAGTTGTAGATGGCGTATTTGCTGGAGTAGGTGGAGTATTAGTTTTTTTACCACAAGTTGGAATACTATTTTTTTTATTAAGCATAATGGAACAATCGGGATATATTTCAAGAGCCG
>JBBTGK010000195.1:0-20132 GCA_038060635.1 Cyanobacteriota bacterium
GAAACCGATAAAAAGAAAGCCCTTGAGTTAGCAATTGCTCAAATAGAAAAGGCATTCGGGAAAAATACCATAATGAAACTTGGTGACTCTGCCAAAATGAGGGTGGAATGTGTACCAACTGGAGCATTATCGCTTGATATGGCAATAGGTGTAGGCGGAATACCAAGAGGTAGAATAATTGAAGTATTTGGTCCTGAATCAGGTGGTAAAACAACATTAACTCTTCATATAATTGCAGAAATTCAAAGATTAGGGGGAACAGCTGCTTTCATAGATGCAGAACATGCACTTGATCCTGATTATGCAAAAAGAATCGGAGTAGATACAGATAACCTTTTAATTTCTCAACCATCTTCAGGAGAAGAAGCTTTAGAAATAACTGAAACATTAGTAAGAAGTAATGCAGTTGATGTTGTCGTAATAGATTCAGTTGCTGCATTAGTTCCTAAAGCCGAATTAGAAGGTAATATGGGAGATTCTCAAATTGGTTTACAAGCAAGATTGATGTCTCAAGCGTTAAGAAAACTTACAGCTGTAACAGGAAAATCTAAAGCATTAGTTATTTTTATTAATCAATTACGTGAAAAAATAGGAATAAGTTATGGTAATCCTGAAGTAACAACAGGTGGAAGAGCATTAAGATTTTATGCATCTCTAAGACTTGAAATAAGAAAAGCTGAATCTATAAAAGATAAAGCTGGAGTTGATATTGGTAACAGAGTAAAAGTTAAAGTTGTAAAAAATAAAGTTGCACCTCCTTTTAAAGTTGCTGAATTCGATATTATTTTTGGACAAGGAATATCAAAAGAAGGTTCTATTTTAGATTTAGCAGTAGAATTTGAGATAATAAAAAAGAGTGGAGCTTGGTATTCTTACAAAGATGCTAAAGTATCACAAGGAAGAGATAATGCTAGAGATTATTTGAAAGCTAATCCATTGATCTGTAAAGAAGTTGAAGTTTTAGTAAGACAAAAAGTTGCTGAAAAAATGGGTAGTTTAACTGCTGAACCAGATTTTACTCCAGATGATTATGATCATGATAGTGAACCAGAAGAATAAATAGTTTTTTCTAAAAAGCAATCTAATGAAAATTAGGTTGCTTTTTTTGTTTTTTATATCTTAATAAATAGTAAAACATTTTAGCCACGGATTTCACTGATAACACAGATAAATCCATATTATCAGTGAAATCTGTGAAATCTGTGGCTAAATATAAAAAATAAAAAATATCTCACAAAATAAGCATAAATGATAAATCTAATAAAAATTAGTTTGGGAAATCATTAAGTATTTTAGATTGAAAAATAAGTGCGTCAGCAAGTTCATCATGATTTATATACATCATTCTAATAAGAATTTCACCAAGCATAATATTTTGATTTTCTTGTTCATATAAGGCATTGTGAAGTTGTTCTTCTGTTATATATCCTTCTCTTAATAATAAAACACCTAATCTATTATCTCTTTTTTGTTCTCTTAAGGCATTAATAATTTGTTCTGAAGTACAATAATTTTTACTTACAAGAACAAAACCCAATAAACCACCGTTTTCTTCTTGTATTTCCATACATTCGTTTAGTTGAGCTGGGCTAATTATTTTAGATCTTATTAATATTTGTCCCAATCTTGTTTCTTTTTTTTGTTCTAGAACTGCTTTTTTTATTTGATTTTCGGTACAAAAACCAAGTTCTATTATTATTTGCCCCAAAAGTTTATTTTTTTCTTCTTTTTTTACTTTTAAAGATTTTTCTAATTGTTCATTATCTATATAGCCAAAGTTCATAAGAATTTGACCAATTCTAAAATCTTTTTTATTTTCTTCCATAAAATATAAACACTCTTTCAATATATCAAAAAAATTATAACATTAAATTGACAACACTAAATCAAAAATGTTGTTTTTTATCAAACAAAAATATATACTATTAGTCTTGTCATAATATTAAATTTGGAAAAAACCATAATGAGTGTTGGATTGGATAAAAAAACCGATAGTATGTTGGATGAAAAACCAAAAACTCTTTGGAGTGAAGCATGGAAAAGATTAAAAAGAGATAGTCTTGCTATGTTTGGTGGTGGAATTATTATTTTTATCATAATTGTAGCTTTTTTTTCTCCAGTTATATCACCCTATGATCCAACATTACAATTTACAAATGGAACAACGGCTTTTGGTATGCCTTTTTCTCCAAATTCACATTCAAAAAAACTTGTTTTTACAAGAACAACCACAGAAGAAGAGTTTTCCATTTTACCAGGAATAATATTTAAAGATTCAACTGGTTTATCTTATAGAACGGTTGGGGTAACAAAAGTAAAAAAAGGTGAAAGTAAAATTGAAGTACAAATATCACCTACAACTGTAAAAGATTTTACATCACTTTCATCTATTGATATGAAAGCTGATTTTGAAGAAGCTCCTATGCAAAAAGAAATGGTAGAAAAAATAAATGCTAAATTTTCCTCTATTAAATTTGAAAATGATAAATATTTTATTTTAGGAACAGATAAACAAGGAAGAGATTCTTTTAGTCGTATGATTTGGGGTGCAAGAGTTTCTTTACAAGTCGGTATTTACTCAATGCTTTTTGCAACAGTAATTGGAATCATTTTTGGTTTAGTTTCTGGCTATTTTGGTGGTTGGGTTGATATGGTTATAATGAGATTTACAGATGTTATGATGTCAATTCCAGATCTATTATTAGTCATGGCTTTAGTATCTGTTTTACCTTCTGATGAAGGTGGTAAATCTGCTCAAGGTGTTGGTATTATTGTTTTTTCAATTGGGATTGTTAGTTGGACAGGAATTGCAAGACTTGTAAGAAGTCAAGTTTTTACTGTAAAAGAAATGGAATATATAGAAGCTGCTAAAGCTGCTGGTGCATCAAGCCCATTGATTTTATTCAAACATCTTTTACCAAATGTTGTTGCACCTGTAATAATTATATCTACTATGGGGATAGCTGGTGCTATTATGACCGAAGCATCATTAAGCTTTTTGGGCTTTGGTGTAAAACCTCCTACTCCAAGTTGGGGCAGTATGGTAAATGAAGGTTTAGAATTTTTTAAAGATGCTCCTTGGGTTCCAATAATACCTGGGGCAATTATTGCAATATCTGTTTTTGCCTTTAATCTTTTTGGAGATGGCGTAAGAGATGCCATAGATCCAAAATTAAAGTAATAGAAATATTTTATTATCATTATATTATTGTTAAATAAATTTATTTTTATACATGAAATGATTTATAATTAAGTAATTATTAAAAGCTAAAAATATTAAAAGTTTTTTTTGGAGGTCAAATGCCAGTACTATCAGGTGTAGCAGGTAATGCGTTAGCGTCACTTTCAGCAATAGATTATTGGATTTCTGTTTTAAACTCTGATGTAGCAGCTTCATCAAGAACAGGTTATAAAACATCAAAAATAACCTTTGGTGGTGGTGCAACTAGAAATGATAAACCTTATGCTAATGGTGCATTAGGTATTCAATATGCAGAACAAGCTCTTGGCGTTGGTTCAACAAATATAGATTTTTCACAAGGTCAAGTTGTTGCTTCTACAGAATTTACTCATAATGCTGTTAATGGATCTCAAAATGCTTTTTATGTTTTAGTTGATAAAATCACAAAAGATCCTGCCGCAGGTGCAACTGATGGCGCTGCTGATACTGTAAATCAAGCTAGATATTTTCTTTCTAGAGATGGTGAGTTTCATAGAGATAAAGATGGATACTTAGTAAATGCAAATGGTCTCTTCGTAATGGGGTTCAGAAATAATGGTGGTAATTTTAATGAAAGAGCGATAAGAATACAACCAACTGATCCAACACCAGAAATTACCATGTCAAAAATAGTTGATAGTCATAACTTAAAAGCTAATGCAGGTGCTGGTGTTGCAGATGTTAATGCAGGTCAATATTCTTATGCACATGCTTTTGTAAATGATTTACAGGCATTAAAATATTCAAAATATGGTTCTACTATATTAGAAACACAAAATTCTGTTTATACTGGTCCATTTACAACTGCCGTTGCTACTAACCCTGCTGCAACAGCTTTTGCAACAGCTAGCGGTGTGTTTTTTCACCAAGCTTCTACAATTGCAGGAAACCCTAACTCTGGAAATGTAAGAGTTAATGGTTCTTCACTTGAAGCATCAAATGTTCAATTACCATCAACTATCGTAGAACTTTCATTGGCACAAAAAATATACTCTGCTCTTACAAAAGTTATACAAGTTGATCAACAAAAATTAGATGGTGTACTTAATCTTATAAGATAATATTTTTATTACATTTTAGCTTTTAAGCCCTTATTTACAGGGCTTTTTTGTTTTTAATAAATCTCCTATTACTGGAGACCTGTTTGTATTAACACCAAAGCAGAGCTTTAAGGTATTAATTAATAAAATAAAAATTTTAATCTAACATAGAAATCATGTTTTTAAAATCATCAGGTAATTCAGATTCTACAAAAATGTTCTTTTTTAAAACAGGGTGATAAAAAATTATATCTTTTGAATGAAGAGCATGTCTTTGTAAAATATAAAAAATATCTTCATTTAGAAAATTAGCATATTCCTTTGGAATAACATCTCCACCATAAAAAGAGTCATTAAAAATAGGATTACCTAAATGACTTAGATGAACTCTTATTTGATGTGTTCTTCCTGTTTCTAAATTACATTTTATAAGGCTAAAAAAATTATATTCTTGAATAACTTCATAATGTGTTATTGCTTCTTTACCTTCGTTTTTATAAACTTGAACTAATTTTCTATCTTTTTTACTTCTATCCAAAAATGTTTTTATAGTTCCTGATTTATTTTCTAATTTTCCCCAAACTAAAGCATAATATGTTCTTTTTACACTATGATAAAAAAATTGTTGAGCTAAATTTTTCATGGTTTCAATATCTTTAGCAACAATAAGAATCCCTGATGTATCTTTATCAATTCTGTGTACTATATATGGTTTTTCGCTATGAAGATTTTTTTCAAAATGGTAAAGTAATCCATTATACAAAGTACCTTCATAATTATTAAAAGTGGGATGTACAACAATACCAGCAGGTTTATTAATAATCAATAAAAAATCATCTTCATATAAAATATTTAGATTCATATTTTCTGGATAATGAGTTTTATCTTTAACTTTTTCTGGTAACTTTATTTTTATAACATCATTTGGCTTAACTCGATAATTATTTTTTACAGGTAAATCATTAACCAAAACATACCCTTTTTCAATTCCTATTTGAACTTTATGTCTGGTTGAATTTTGAATTTTGTAAGTTAAATAACGATCTATCCTTACTAAAGATTGACCTTCAGGAACAACAAATCTATAATGTTCATAAAGTTCATAAACCTCTTCTATCATTAATAGTTACATTTTCTCTTTTAATTGTTTATCAATTATAAATGTACCAAAAGGTATTAATGAAGCAATAAAAACTTTTATTAGCATATCAAATGGTAACAAATTTTTTCCTTTTACTTCTGCAATTGAAAAAATCATTAAAACAAAAAGAATACCATGTAGCATTCCAACTATTTTAACTGCAATTGCAAGTCCTAAAATATATTTCATTGGCATTGCTATAAATAACAACAACATATACGAAACACCTTCGCAAAGGGCTATAGTTCTTAATCTTCCTAATTCAGAGTTCATCATTTTTTAATTTTACTAAATATAATTATAATAGAATTATACAAGTTTATATATTAAGTGAGAATTTCTATATTAATTATTAATGTTTGATAAAACCCAATCGAGATAAGGTTTATTTACGTCATCAACATTTATGAAAACTATTTCAGGTACATCGTAAGGATGAATTGATTTGATAAAAAGCTTTATTTTTTCATTTGAATTATCATCTGTTTTTATAATTAGCAAAGATTCATTATCAGTTTGAATTTTACCTTCCCACCAATATTTACTTTTTATTTTTTCAATAACATTAACACAACTTGCAAGTCTATTATTTAAAAGTTGGTCTGCTATTTCATCTGCTTTATCTGTAGGAGCTGTACATAAAACTATCTTCATTTTTTTATAGGAAACCCTTTACTTGCCCATTCATTCATTCCACCTGTCATAGTATAAGCTTTTAAACCTAGTTCTCTCATTTTTTTTGCAGCATTCAAACTTCTTACTCCAGATCTACAAACAGCTATATATTTCATTTTTTTATCTAATAAAGGAATTTGTTTATCTAAATCACCCATAGAAATTAATTTAACATCTTGTATATGTCCAGAATCATATTCATCTTTTTCTCTTACATCAATAAGCACATAATCTTTTTTAGTCAGAGCTTTTTTTACATCTATTGTAGAAATTTCTATTTTATCATTTTTAGAGCTTTTTTTTGTTTTACTATCAAAAATTTTGCTTATAATACCCTTGCTTTCTGCAAAAGAATTTATAGAAAAAATACCCATAAAAATAAGTGTAAAAAGATATGTTTTTTTCATTAAAGTTACCTAACTAAAAAAATAAGAAACAAATATAAAATTCTAACATATAATTAAATAGAAATAATTGTAGGTAAAAAAATGAAACTAAAATATACAAAAGATAGTTTGAATATTGCTCAAAATGTTTTTATTGCTCAAAATACAAACATAATGGGTAAAGTTACGATTGGTGAAAACTCAAGTGTTTGGTTTCAATCTGTAATAAGAGGAGATGTAGATGAAATAATTATTGGTGATAATACTAATATTCAAGATGGTTGCATATTACATTGTGCAAATGATTTTCCAGTAATTGTTGGTGATAATGTGAGTTTGGGACATGGTGTAATTTTACATGGTTGTACATTAGGAGATAATGTTTTAGTAGGAATGAGAGCAACTATTTTAAATGGAGCTTTGATTGGTGATAATTGTATTATTGGAGCAGGAGCTTTAATTCCTGAAGGTATGAAAATACCTGATAATTCTGTAGTTATGGGCTTACCTGCAAAAATTAAAGGAACAGTTACTGATAAAAATTTAGAATTAATTAAAAAAACAGCACAAAATTATGTAGAATATTCTAAAATTTACTTTGAAAAAAATCATCTAAATAAATATTGAATGTATTGAAATATTTTAAAACTTTAGCTAACTTTTTGAATATATACTTTTTTCATCTCTTGCATAATTTATAATAGAATAAAGCTCATTATCATTCATTGATTTGAAATCATTATCTTTTTTTAAATTATCAAAAAAATCTTTATCAGATGTATCAGAACTAGAATTAAAATCTATAATTGATTTAATTTCATGCTTTTCAGAATATTTATTATATAATTCTTTGCCTTTTTTATCGAAATCTTTTTCTTTAGAAACACTTCTTATATATTCAATAACATCCCATTTTTCTTTTATGCTTAATTGATATTCCCATGAAGGCATAAGTGTTCCTATCATTCCATTTTTTATCGCACGATATAGAGTATATGGAGATTTTTCTCTTATAAATTCTGTATCCAAAAAACTAGGTGGTTTTACTTCAAAGCTAACAGATGCAAGTCCCTTCCCATCTGCATTAACTCCATGACAAGTAGCACAATTTTGCATAAAAATTTTTTTACCATTTTCAATATGTGGTTTTGAAAATGGTAATTCTTTTAGAGTCGTTCCAGAAAAAGATTCAAGTTTATTATCAATATCTAAAACAAGTGACGAAAATTTAGAATCATCTTCTTTATCCTTTAGTATTTTTTCTAAATCTGAAATTTCTTTTTCTATTTCTAAAAAACTATTTTTTTTATTTTCAGATAAATCTTTTTTCATAGAAATAACAATTTTATTCACTTGTTCTATAAAAAGATTTGCTTCTTCATATTCTTCTTTTAGCTCTACCTTATGATTTTTTACACTACCTGTATATTCACCTTTTGCTAAATTTATTGAATCAGATATTTTTTTTATTGATTTTAATTGTTCTTCACTTATGTTTTCTGAAGAAAAGGCTGATAAAGAAATAAAAGATAATATCACAACTATTTTTATTATCTTAAAACTATTAAACATATAACCCTCTATAATTTTAAATTTATTAATTTTATACTAAATTCATTAAATAGTTAGACTAACTAATTTTAAGATATAAAAAAATAAATTGGTAATTTTTGATATATAATGTAATAAATTTTATAATTTTATTTTTGGTAAAAATTGTGTCAGAGAAAATAATAGATATTTCTGCTGCTCGTAATAGAAGAGAAAAAAATTCTAAAGAAATTAAATCTAAAGAAAAACTAATTCAAAAACCTGAAAAAAAAGTTTATCAACTAAAAATAAGTTTAAATGGTTCTAAACCTCTTATTTATAGAATAGTACTAGTACCTAATGATATAAAATTAGAAAAACTTCAGATTATCATTAAAGAATTAATGCATTGGGAAGATCATCATTCTCATCAATTTGCTACTTATTCTAAAATAAATATGAATATTTACGTTGATAAAGATTTAGAAGAAGAATCTGATGAAAAAAAATATACAATTAATGATTTATGTTTAAAAGAGAATGATATTTTTTATTATATATATGATTTAGAAGATAATTGGACTCATACCATAGAAATTCAAAAAATTCTTCCTTATGATAGTTCTAAAATATATCCTGTTTGCATAGAAGGCGCTAGAAATGCACCTCCTGATGATACTGGTGGTATTTTAGGATATTCAGTATTATTAGATATACTAAAAGATCCTAATCATGAAGAATATCAAGATATGGTTGAATTTATTGGGAATGATAATTTTGACTCTGAATATTTTGATATAAATGAAATAAATAAAAAATTAGCTGAAATAGAATTATATAAAAAGTAATAAGGTGGTTTTATGTCTTTAATAATAGATAGAAAAGAATACAAAAATTTAACAGAAATAGAATCATTTAATCCTGCTGATTTGTCAAAATTAGGTAGTGTTTCTGTTTTTGATGAAAAAATGGTTAATGATACAGTTCAAAAAGCAAAACATACTTTTTATTCTTGGTCTAATATAACATGGGAAGAAAGAGCAAAATATATTTTAAAAGCCAAAGATTATATTTTAAAAAATATTGATCATATTGCAGAAGTAATTACTAAAGAAAATGGTAAACCGTTAGTTGAATCTGTAACTGCTGAAATATTACCTGTTTTAGATTTAATGCTTCATTATGGAAAAAATAAAGCTGAAATAATAACAAAAGAAGAAATAAATTTAGGTAAATGGTCTTTATTAAATAAATCTAGTTATATAGAGTATAAGCCTTTAGGTGTAATTGGAGTAATATCTCCATGGAATTATCCTTTTTCTATACCTATGGGTCAAATAATAACAGCTCTGATTACTGGGAATACAGTTGTATTAAAACCTTCAGAACAAACTTCTTTGATAGGTGTTGAAATTGAAAATATTTTTAAAGGTATTGATTTACCTGAAGGTGTTTTTAATTTAGTTACAGGATTTGGAGAAACTGGTGGTTTTTTAGTAAAATCATCTGTAAATAAAATATTTTTTACTGGAAGCGTTGCAACAGGAAAAAGAATTATGGCTTCAGCATCAGAAAATCTTACCCCAGTTGTTTTAGAACTTGGTGGAAAAGATCCAATGATTGTATGTGAGGATGTAAATATAGATATTGTTTCATCTGGTGCAGTTTGGGGTGCTTTTACAAATTCTGGTCAAGTTTGTGCTTCTGTAGAAAGGCTATATGTACATGAAAATATTGCAGATGAATTTACTTATGAAGTTGTTAAAAAAACAAAAAAATTAAAACAGGGAAATGGATTAGATAAAAATAATGATTTAGGCCCAATGATAAGTATAGAACAGATGGGAATAGTTCAAAGCCATTTAGACGATGCAATTTCAAGAGGTGCTAAAATACTTTCTGGTGGAGAAAGAAATACAGCTTTAGAAGGTTTCTTTTTTAAACCTACTATTTTAACTAATGTAGATCATTCTTTTAAAGTTGTTTCTGAAGAAACTTTTGGTCCTGTTTTACCAATAATGACATATAAAAATGTAGAAGATGTAATAAAACTAGCTAATGATAGTAAATATGCTCTTACAGCAAGTGTTTGGAGTAATAATATAAATAAAGCTGAAAAAATAGCTAAAAAAATAGAAGCAGGAACAGTTAGTATAAATGACTGTATAAGTACTTTTGCTTTATGTCAAACTCCTTGGGGTGGACCAAAAGAAAGTGGCATAGGTAGAACTCATGGAAAGATTGGTGTACTAGAATTTTTGGAAGCAAAACATATTCATACTGATAAGGGAACATATATGAAAAAATTCTGGTGGTTTGGTTATGATAGTAATCGTTTTGATATGATGAAAAAATCTCTTAATATTTTATATAATCCAATTAATTCTATCTCTTCTGTTCCTGATTTAATTAAAGAATTTATGAAAAATAAAGTTCTATAGTTTTTAAGGATTTAGAATTAATTACCCCAATGTTTTGAATCATAATGAAAATGAAGAAAACTAAATGTAGATTATTTTTACTATTTTATTGGTATTTTAACTAAAATTAGTTATAAAAACTATCCAAGTATAAATTGATAAATTTTATTCTATAATACTTTATTTATATCTTTTTTACTAATATGATTTTCTAACAAAATTATTCTACCTTTTATATTTTCAAGCTCTTCTTTTATTTTATTTGTTTCTGAAAATTTAAAATATTCTCTAACTATATTTTTTAACAAAGTTTGATAACCTATTCCTTTTTCTTCAGATTCCTTTTTTAATTTATCCAAAAGCTCATATTCTATTTTTAATGAGATTTGAACATTTGAATTTGGTAAATCAAAATTTTTTCTTTTTATTTTACTTTTATCTATTTTAAAATCTTCTTTTATCTCTTCTTGATAAACTTCAAATAATTCATCTTCATTTGTTGCCTTCATAATATAACTCCTCTATTTTTTTACTTGTATAAGCTGTTATTATTCTAAAAACATCATTCAAAATTTCTACATAAACAAGACGAATAACAGTTCCATTTCTTAATTTTCCAAATTTATAATATCTTATTTCATTTGGTGGGCTAGAGTGTTCTTCATCTTCATATTCAAAAGATAAAGGGTCTTCCCAACATTCAATGGCAACTTCAAAACTTAAACCATGTTTATCTATATTTATTTGGTTTTTATTTTCGTCCCATTCAAAATTTATATTCATTAAACTTACCTATAATATATATTATAGTATATACCAACGTATTTTTGGGGTAACTTAGTAAAAAGCAATTTTAAATCTTTGTTAAATACATTAAGCACACATTAAAAATTTAGAAAGTTGCTTATATTAACTTTTACTTTATTAGACTTTTTTTATTAATTATTTGTTTACGAAAATATTTAAAATATTTAATTTAGTTAGAATCTAATTTATGTTAAAATTCATTAGCTTAGTAAATCCCCATAGGGAAAACTGTTAATGAATTAACCTAGAAGTAAAAATCTTAGTTAGTCTTGCTTTAGCAGGTTTTATTGTTATAAATTATATATTGACATACGTATCGTAGAGAGTTGAAAGAGGTTTTAATGTCATTCAGAGAGGGATTGATAGTTGAATTTAAGGATAAAAAAAAGGTAACAACAGTTGTTTGTATAAAAGTCGAAGCAAAAAATATTCGTGTTGTTAGTGATTCTAATAAAGAATTCAATCTTCCCATAAATAAAGTTGGACACATAACTAGTAAAGTATTAAATACAAGTAAATCAAGATATGAGTTAATTGAAGATATTAGACAATATATTTTAAAAGCTGAAGAAGATGTTGAAGAAATAGATTTGTCATCTCTTTGGGATTTGTTAAAAGATGAAGAAGATCAAAAATATGATATATCTCAACTTACCGATTTATATTTTTCTGAAGCTGAAAATACCTACAAACGCTCTGCAATTTTTAGAGCCTTAATAGAAGATAATACTTATTTTGACCAAAAAACAGAAGGCTTTTATTCTCCTAAAGAAGAAAAAATAGTACAACAAATTCTGCAACAAAAGAAAATTGAAGAAGAAAAAGAAAAACAAAAAAAATTAACCTTGGAATGGTTAAAAAATATAATTAATGGTAATTTAGATTCTCCAAAACCTGTTGGAGCTGATAAAATTTTAGAAACTATTATAGATTCAGCTGTTTTAGATACCAGAGCAGAAAAATATTCAGATATTGTTTCTCTTATGTCAGAAATTAATCCTAATATTCCTAATATACAAGAATTTTTAATAAATTTACTTGTAAGAACTGGTATTTTTGAAGAAGATGAAAATTTGTTATTAAGAGAATATAATATTCCTTCAAATTTTTCTAAAGCTATTTTAGATGAAACAGAAAAAATAACTATTTCAGTTGACTCAGAACTTAATTTTAGAAGAGATTTAAGAGATTTATATACAGTTACAATAGATGATGAAGAAACAAAAGATATAGATGATGGCGTATCGGTAGAAATCCTTGATTCTTGTACAAATTTATATATACATATAGCAGATGCAGCTAATTTTATTGATAAAAACTCGTTATTAAATAAAGAAGCTTTTTCAAGAGCTACTACAATCTACTTACCAGATAGAAAAATAGAAATGTTTCCTCAAAAATTATCAGAAGATGTTTTTAGCTTGGTTGAAGGAGCTGATAGATTTGCTCTAACAATTTTAGTAAAATTTGATAATAATAATGATATATTTGAATATGAGATATTTGAATCTATTATAAATGTAAATAAAAGATTATCTTATAATGAAGCAGATCAAATATATATACAAGATGGTGGTTTAGCTAAAATTTTTCAAATAACAGAAAAATTAAAGCAAAAAAGAATCGATGATGGTGCTATTATACTAAATTTCCCTGAATTAAGATTAAAAGTAGATGAAAATAAAAAAATATCTATTGGTAAATATAAAAATAATAGTCCAACACAAGGAATTATTTCTGAAGTAATGATTTTAGCAAATTATGTTGTAGCAGAATATTCAAATAAAAATAAAATACCTTGTATTTATAGATCCCAAGAAGAACCAATAGAAACTATTGATTTTGATCCAGATGCTAATGATATAGTTAATATGTTTAAACAAAGAAGATTAATGAAAAAATCTGAAGTTTCTACTATTCCAAATATTCATCATGGCTTAGGAATTAAATTTTATTGTCAAATAACATCTCCAATAAGAAGATATAGTGATTTAGTTATTCATAGACAAATAAAATCATTTTTAAGAAATGGAAAACCTTTTTATTCTGAAGCTGAAATAAAAGAAGTAATAAATTTTACTGAGCATTCTTTAAGTGTATCAAACATAATACAAAGAGGTACTATTAGATATTGGCTTTGTAAATATCTCTTAAATTTTGTTGGACATAAAACTAAAGCTCTTATTTTAGATCTTAATGATGATAAATATATTGTTCATTTGTCAGAAATTGTTACAGAATTACCTGTTAATAAAGATTTTGGGATGAAACTTGAAAGTACTCAAGAAATAGAAGTTATCATAAAAGATATTTATATAAGAAAAGGTATTATTATAATTAGAATTCTTAAAAATACAAATGATGAAATTCCTTGGCTTGTAGTTTAACAATGGGTTGCAATACATTGTTATAAGAGAATCCATTTTTTCAAATAATTTTTTTTCGATTATATAATATATTTAACTTTTATGTTCAATATTTAATCTAATAACAATTTTGTGTTAACCTTAAATTAAATATTATATATATCTTTTTTTATTAATGGGCATAATTGAATCAATAATACTTGGAATAATACAGGGGCTAACAGAATTTTTACCTGTTAGTAGCTCTGCTCATTTATTAATGTTTCCTTGGATTATGGGTTGGAGTCAACCTCCTTTTGTTTTTGATACTTCTTTGAATATAGGAACATTAATTGCTCTTTTTATTTATTTTAGAAAAGATATAAGTGATTTAATAAAAGGATTTATTAGACTTTGTTTAATCAGAGATATTAAAAATGATTTTGAAGCAAGATTATCTCTTTTAGTTTTATTAGGAACAATCCCTGCAGGCATAATAGGTTTAGTTTTTGAAAAAGATATCGAAACTTATTTTTATTCTCCTTATGTAATTGTTTTTACTCTTATTTTTTGGGGTATTTTACTTTGGTATGCTGATAAAAAAGGTAAAAAAAATAAATCTATAATGAATCTTACTTTTGTAGATGCTTTTATTATTGGTATAGCTCAATCTTTCGCTCTTATTCCAGGAACTTCTCGCTCTGGTGTTACAATGACTACAGCTCTTTTTTCTCAATTTAATAGAGAATCGGCAGCCAAATTTTCTTTTTTACTAAGTATTCCAATTACAACAGCCGCAACCTTATATAAACTAAAAGATCTTTTTAGAATGAATATAACATCAGATTTAATAATAAATTTTTCTGTTGGTGTAATAAGTTCAGGAGTCATAGGCTATTTATGTATAGCATATCTTTTAAAATTTTTGAAACATAATTCTTTTGCTGTTTTTGGAATATATAGAATATTAGCAGGTCTTTTTTTACTTCTTCTTTTACCAACACTTTTACAAGGTAAAATAGAAATGAAAGAATTAAATACTTGTTTTATAAATTATAATCAAGAAAAAGTTTCACGAGAAAAAGATGATCATTATATTTTAGTTAATAAAGGTGATAAAGTAATTTTAGAACCTCAATTTGAAAATATAAGCTCTTCTAAAATTGATTCTTTGGAATTAAGTATAAATATTGAAAGTTCTTATGCAAAACAAATAAATATAACTCAAAAATCAGAATTAGAGCTTCAACCTTATAAAATATATCCAGAAAAAACAATGAAATGTAATTCAATTAGTGAAATAGAAAGTATGGGAAAAAGTTTTCCTTTTATTATAGAAATAAGCGATAAAGTAAAATCTGGAGTAAAAATACCTATAACTTTTACAATGACAAATTTATCAGGAAAAAGAGTTGATTTTACACAAAATTTAAAAGTAAATTAATAAGGACATCATAATGAAAATAATAAGTTCAGAGTTTATGGCTAGTGTTTATAACAAAAGTCAATACCCTAAAAGAAGATTAAAAGAAATTTCTATTGTTGGTAGATCTAATGTTGGTAAATCTTCATTGATTAATTATTTACTAAATAAAAAAACAGCAAAAACTTCTTCAACACCTGGAAAAACTAGAAGTTTAAATTATTATCTTATTAATGAAAATTTTTATCTTGTTGATTTGCCTGGTTATGGTTATGCAAAAGTATCTAAAACAGAAAAAGAAGAGTGGCAAAAGTTCTTAACCTTTTATATTGCTAATAATGAATATATGAGAGTTATTTTTTTACTTATTGATATAAGACATGAATTAAAAGAAAATGATGCACAAATGATTGAATATATAAAACACAATCATATTCCTTGTTTAATTGTTCTTACAAAGGCAGATAAGCTTAATACAGCTGAATTAAGAAGACAAAGTGAATATTATAATAATATAGAACTTGAAATTCCTAAGGTAATAACTTCTGCCGAAAAAGGAACTGGTAAAAATGAACTATTAAAATATATAGAAGAATTTTTAAAAGATAATTAAAACTTTGTATTTAACCACTTCTTTATTTCATTAATTACAAAAATTGAAATATAATTGTAATTAGACGTTTATAAGAAACTGGGATAAAAAAAAATGAAAGTTGCTTTATTGAACTTAAGACCAAAGTATGAAACTTTTGATGTAACAATATCTGTACCAAATGGATGTGATTATTTAGCGTCTTATTTAAATCACAATTTTCCACAATCAAATGCTTTTGTAGAATATGATTATGAAAGAGTCATTGCTCAAAAACCAGATCTTATTGGAATATCATCTTTTACCAGAACTTATTCTGATGCAATAGAAGCTTCTAAAAAAATAAAAGCCGTTTTTCCTAATGTTCCAATAGTTATAGGTGGACATCATATTTCTTCTTTACCTCATGATCTTGATAAAAACATGGATATAGGTGTTATTGGTGAAGGCGAAATAACTTTATTAGAAATAGTTAAGGCTCTTTATGATAATAAACTTAATCATGACAATATTTCAAATATAAATGGAATAATTTTTAAAGATGGTATGGGGCAATTTGTAAAAACAAAACCACGTGAGTTAATAAAAGATATTGATGATTTACCTGTTCCATACAGAACAATAGTTCCTAATGTTACAGGATACTGGCAAGATGCTATTTTTACTTCAAGAGGATGCCCTTTTAGATGTAAATATTGTGCTATAAGTGAGTTTTGGGAAAGTATTCGTTATCATTCAGTTGATAGAATAATACTTGAGCTTAATGAAATATTAGCAAAGCCAGAAAATGTTCAAAATGTTGTAATCTACGATGATCTTTTTGGTATTAATAAAAAAAGACTTAAATCTTTAGTTGATGCAATAAGATCTGAAGGAATACATAAACGATTACAATTTAATTGTAATGGTAGAGCAAGTGTTTTTGATGAAGAAATTGCACAGATGTTTGTAGATATGAATATAAAAAATGTTGTTTTTGGTATGGAATCTGCTAATGATAGAATATTAGCTTATATGAAAGGTGCAACAACAGCAAAACAAAATCAAAGAGCATTAGATTTATGTAAAAAATATAATATAACTGCCGTACCTAATTTTATAGTTGGTTTTCCTACCGAAACAAGAGCAGAAGCTGCTGATACTTATTGGTTTATTAAAAGAAATATTGAAGATTTAACTGATTTTAGAGTTTTTCCAGCTTGTCCACTTCCAGGAACTCATTTATGGGATTATGCAATTGAAAAAGGTATTTTAGATAAAAGTTATTCTTCTTGGCAAAACCTTGATTTCTTTTTTGATACCGATATTTCCGTTTATCTTAATCCTGATGAATATGATAAATATGAATATGACAAAATAATGAAAGATTTTATGGAATTAAGATCAGAAACTAGACCATTTGTTATAAATTCTGGTGAAAAAATTGATAGATTAAAATATTTCTATAATATTTCAAAATTTATACTTTCTAATGAGCTAATAAAAAAAGGTAATGTTTTTGAATTGACTTCAGAAAATTTTTCTGTAAATGATTTTGGTGCAAAAATTGCCGATTTATCAACTAAATTAACCGATGGGAAATTTAATCTTGCTGAAGATAGAAAATTTGAAACTATTTTAATAACAAATGCTTTGGAACAAACTTTTGATCCTCAAAGAGAAATTGACAGAGTTAAAAATTGTTTAACTGATGATGGAACATTAGTTGTTTTTTCTTATAATGCTTTAAATCCTTTATTTATATTTAAAATGCTATTTTCTTCTAGTGTTTATAATAGTTGGAATGAAAGAGATAAAGAATTTATTGGAAAGTCATTAAGTGATGCTCTTTCTGTTGATTCTGAAGATATAATCAAAAAATTAAAAGAAAGTGTTCATTCTAATATATTTAGTTTTTGGGGTGTTAATAACCCACGTAATAATAACTTTTTTACCAAAAAAACAATACAGGATTTAGTTTGTGATTCTGGTTTTGAATTGGTACAAAATAAAAATGTTAGTATTAATATTGATAAAAAAATAAAAAATATCTATGATAATGTAAAAACTATTTTATCTGAATTTTTGGGTAATATGACTGTTTTAGAAGATGAAAGTTTTGTTAATATAAATATTTTTAAAAAAATATCAAAAAACTAAAAGTAAGTTCTTTAATTATTGCTATTTTTTCTAATTATTTATTAGCAGTTAGTATATTTTAGTTCAAAAATAGTTTGAAATTTCTTACTAAACAAAAAAATCTCTAATTAAAGAGCTTTTTTGTAAATACTAATCATAAATAATTAAATTTATAAAATACTATAGCTATCTATTTCTTTTAAAAGAATATCTCTATCTTGCTCAAAAAATTTCATAGTTTCAAAAATTTTATCACTAAAACCATATAAGCAAAATATTTTTTCTTCAGGAAATTGAGTACTTCCATAACCTGCCAAATCAAAAGAATAAATAAATGGATTACAAGCAAATTTTTTCTTATATTCATTAAACACTACAGTTGGTGTATTAGGAGCAACCCAACCTTGCATATCAGATAAAATAATTATTCTATCATACGCTTTTTTTAATGCCTTAAAAATACAAGCAAAATCTGTTCCACCTCCATTAAATCTCAATGATTTTGAAATACTAGTTATAGTGTCATTTGGATTTATGTTTTTGAATTGAGCTGATGTATCAAATAATAATATTTCTGAATTTTCATTAGCTCTAGCTAAAACAGCACCAAAAAGACTTGCTATTTCTGCTGGTTTTCCTTGCATACTTCCTGAAACATCTATAACAATAAGTGTTTTTCCATCAAAAACAGGTACATTTCTCAAAGAAATATCAATTGCCTTATTTAAAGAAATCATAACTTTTTTTACTTCAAGAGATGAAGGTAATTTTTCTATTTCAGAAAACGCAGTAGTAAACCTAAAAGGTAAAACTCTAGATTTAATAATTAAATTTTCATCTTCTAAAAGTTGACAAGCTTCTTTAATTATATCTGGTGCTTGTTGGATTATATTTCTTAAGTTTTTTAATAGAGCAAAATAGCCTATTTTTCTATTACATATTAAATCTTTCCAAACATTTGATTTTAAATCAAGCTTTTCTTCTTCTGTTTCAGCTTTTTTACCAACTTCACTTATTTTAGTTTCCCAAGTATCAAAAGATTTTAATTCTCCTTTTATAAGTTCTTTTAAAGCAATTTCATTCTTTTCAGTAGGTTTAGGTTTAACTAAGTTAACAATATCAACTAATTTTACATCTTTATTTTCAGAACGATATTTTGCTAATTGATATTTATCAAATTTATTAAACGCTTTTCTAAAACCTTTTTTTAAAGAGTTCGGAATTGGTCTAAAATTACCTTTTGTATTGCTATTTAAACTATTTAAATAATAAGACATAATTTCAGTCATATCATCTACTCTAACTACAATTTTTTCAAAAAAATCTTTTGTCCAAATTTCACCTTTTACAGATTTAGCAATTTCTCCAGCCAAAACATGGCTTACAGATCTCATTGCATATTTATCTCTAGCAAAAATAGCTGCTTTTGCAATAAATTTTTTATCATCTATTTTAGTTACTAATTCTTTTATTCTATTTAAGCTTTCATCACCTTTTCTATAAAAAGTGTCTTTTAAAAAAGAGGTTAAAATTATAGAAACAAGCTCAGATTTAGGATTTAATGCAAATGCTTTACCTCCTGCAATATTAATAGTTTCTTTAGTTTTAAATGCTTTAAATATATTAAATTTGCTCATTTTAATTCACCAATTTTTATAATACTAATTTTTTTAATTTAATAGTTTTAGATAGTACATTTGCCCCACCTCGTACTTACTATTTCCAAGTACGAGGTTTTATATTAAGAAGAGAAAAATAACAAGAGTCTAGGTTTCATGGAAAATGAAGTAACTCTTATATTCACTACTTCTAGCACCGCATGATAGAATCGAACTATCCTAAACTGCTTCAAAGACAGCTGCCTTAACCACTAGGCTAATGCGGTTTAATTGTTATATCGCATACGGGAATCGAACCCGTGATACATGGTTGAAAGCCATGATTCTTAACCACTTGAATAATGCGACATATTTTTAAAAAACCGAGAAAAAAAACTGAAAAAGTATTTTCTTCCAATGCGTTTACCATTTTCGCCACATCTTCCGAAGAAGAAGTTAGGATTTGAACCTAAAAAAACTTTCGTTCGTTGGATCTTAAACGAAGTAACTTTTTCAATCACTGCGGTTTTTTTTAACTCAGAGAAAAATAATAAGGGTAAAAACTGCTCTACCACTGAGCTAATCCCCCATGAGTGGGGCATAGAGGAGTCGAACCTCTGACCAGTCGATTATCAGTCGAAGTAACCCTTATAGCACTTCTGAATTAATTTTTAATGTACTAATTTTAATGTTCTTTACTTTATATAAAGTTATATTTCTATACTTAACTAAACAACAAAAAACTAAATAATTAATTGCTGCCATGATTATGTAAAATTACATAACTAGTTTTAATTTTTTCTTTTAACTACATCAGAAATTTTAACTAAAGGCTTT
>JBBTGK010000196.1:0-21877 GCA_038060635.1 Cyanobacteriota bacterium
CTAAAATTATTAAAAATGCCAAATATTTAAAATATTATTTTTATTCTTTAGTTCAAGAAGTTATTTAATTTCTGAGCCTTAATTCATGAGCCTTGGTTTTTTATACATATTTCATTAAAATTTGTAAATTAGTGATTTTTTTATTGTCAAAAAAAATTATTTGCTGTAGACTTCGTAACACTTCGCAATACTTCTCAAAACATATAAGAGGTAATATTTATGAATAAAAGATCTGTTTTACTTTGTTTTTTGGCAATTGTTTTATTAAGCATATCATGTACAGTTAATGAAAAATCTATTGTTGGATCAACAAATTATTCAAAAAAAAATTTAAATCTTACTTTATCAGGTAGAGTTAATTTTTCATCTTTTAAAACAAAATATATTGAAGATGAAATTATAGCCAAATCAAGTATAACAATAAGTTACCCTTCTGATTATTTTGAAGAAAATTTAAGAAATGATGTTATTGCCTCTACTTTATCCAATGATAATGCTAGTTTTTTAATAAAAATACCAAATTCTTTTAATCCTATACAAAATCAAATTTATATAATTGATGCGACAAAAAGAAATGGTGGGCAAGGAAATGAAAATATTTCATTAAGAACTATAGTAAGATGGAATGGAAATACTTTTGATACTATTTCAAATTATGACGATACTACAACTGAATTAATTATTTCTGGAACAAAAATAGATATAAATGCAAAAACAACAGCATTAGCTATTTTAGCAGGATATTCAATTATTATTCCTCATGATACAATTGGAAAAATAAATATACTAAATGGTGTGTCATCTTTACCATCAAGTATTATAGATGAGACAACAACACCTCCTACAAATGTAAGTGAATCAACAATTAATAGAGTTTATTCTTATGTTCAAGCTTGTTTAGCAAAAGAAAAAGATCCAATATCTTCTATTTTATTTAAAAATGGAGAAATATTTTTTGATCAAGACAGAAATGACAAAACAACATTAGTTGGATGCGTTAATAATAAAAATTGTTTTGATAATTCAATATCTTCTGAAAAACTAACAACTGTGTCTAAAATAATTTATTTAGCTTCTCAAGATCAACAAGGTGTTTTTGCTATTTGTGCTGGTGATAGTAGTTTTTGTCCTGATGGAAACGCCTTAAGAATTTTGCCAACGCCTATTCCTACTCAATTTCCAGTACCAACTCCAACCGCTTTACCAACATTAACACCTAGATATGAAAAAGTTTATTCAATTACACAATTTGCAAGTATTTTAGGTTCACCAACAACAATGAAACTTGATAGTTCAGGAAATTTAATTGTTCTTTGCCTAAATCGTAATATTATCAAAATATCGCCTAATTCTTCTATAACACTAATCGCACAAACAAGTTTTTATCCTGTTGATATGACTGTTACAAAAAATGGAGATATTTATATAACTGAAATTAAATATAATAATATTATTCAAGCAAATAATCTATCTTATTATGAGAGTGTAATAGAAAAAATAGATAAAAATGGAAATAAATCTTTTATTAGATTTGATTCTGAACCTAATTATAATACATCTGCTATAGATTTTGATACAACTTCTATTTATCCGAATGAAAAATTTTATGTTCATAATAAAGATAAAATACTAAAAGTAAACCCAAATGAAATCTATGGTCAAAATACAGAGATTATTTTAAGTTCAAATTTGCTTTCTTACAATACAAGTATTGGAAATTTATCTGGAAATTTGTATTTTATAGATTCATTTAATTCAGGGGCAACTGAAATTAAAATGAAAAAAATAGATTCATCTAAAAATATAACAGATTTTGCTACGCTTAATTATGATATTTATGGACAAATGTCTTTCGATAAAAATAATAATATTTTTATAGTTAGTAAGAATAAGTTTTTACAAAAAATAGATACTTCGGGAAATATTTCAAATCCGTATGTAAGAGTAGATCCAAGTCTTCTTCCAGATCCTTTGACAATTGATAATACTATTTGGCAAGAACCAAGTTCATTTAATCCTAATGATATATGGAATTATGTTTGGTATTCTAATGGTATTGCAATAGATACAAATGATAATATATTTGTTTCAACATCTTTTGGAAAAATATTAAAATTAACGCCTTCAATTATTGATATAAATAATAATCCTGTTCCAGATATTGGACCGCCACCAATAGACGGGTAATACATAATGTTAATAAAAACAAATCTAAATTTTTTAAAGGTAAAAAGGTATGAATAAAAAAGTCTATATGTCTATGTTGCTTTGTTCTGTTGTTTTATTTGTATCTTGTTCAAATTATAATACAAAAAATGATACTATTTTAACTAATTATAATGAAAAAAATGCAAAGGTTTCTTTTTCTGGAACAGTTGATTTTTCAACTAATAATTATAAAAATAAAGAATTTAAAATAAAAGCTGTTGAAAATGATATAACATCAAGCTCTGGAATAACTTTTAGTTACCCTTCTGATTATCTTGACTCTACATTAAGAAATAAAATTATAACAACCTCTGTTACAAATGAAAATGGTAATTTTTCTATTGCTATGCCAACTTCTTTTAATCCTGTAATAGATCAAGTTTATGTTTTAGATGCAACAAAAAGACTTAATGGAACGGGTAGTAAAAATGTTTCATTAAGAACATTAATAAAATATGATGGGTATGATTGGAAAAGTATTTCTAGTCCTAAAATAGTTATAAACTCAAAGACAACTGCATTATCTATTTTAGCTGGTTATTCTATTGTTCTTCCTGAATCTACAATAGGAAAAATATCTTTTACCGATGGAATAAGTGAATTACCTTTGTCTATTACAGATAATACCTCTATTCCAACTACAAATTTAACTTTTGGTGTTATGAATAATGCTAATCTTCTTGTAGAATCAGCTCTTTCTGAAGATTCAGATCCATTAGCTAATATTTTATTAAAAAATGAACAACTATTTTTCCAAAAAAATGTAAATATAAACTCTTCTTTGGCAGGATGTGTTGCAGATTGTCCAAAAAGTGGAAAAATTACTATAGTATCAAAAAATAGATCTTTGGGAACAGAATATCCAGCTCAAGCTTTGGATGCTTGTGTTGGTGATATATCTTTTTGTCCAAAATCTATGAATCCAAGTGTTTCAACAAATGGAAATAAAATAATTGTAGTTTGGCAAGAACTTCAAGATGATAAAACTTATGATATTATGGGAAGAATTTTTAATAAAGTAGAAAGTGGTATTGCTCCTGATATTTTAGAAACTATAACACCTCAAGGAAATAAATTTAAAATAAATCTGAATATTTTTGGAGATCAAACAAGACCTGATGTAGTTATGGATAAAAATGGTAATTTTTATGTAACTTGGCAAGGTTATACTGATAGATCTTTTAGCAATATTTATGCAAGAAAATTTGATGTTAATGGAACTCCGTTAGGTAATTATGATAATTCTGTAAATTATACTAGACAAGGAATAAACTCTAAGCCAAGAATAGCTATAAACGAAACTGAAGATAATTTTGTTATAACTTGGCAAAGTAATCGAGGTGGAATTTCAGGATATGATGTATTTTTTTCAAAACTTGATAATTTATTAAATAGGATTTTAACTGAAGATCAAATTGCAAATACTACCTTAGAAAAAGATCAGATAAATCCTGTTGTTTCTTTTACTTATGATAATCATTTTAAGATTGTATGGGAAGGAAAGGGATTATTAGATGAGCATGGTATTTTTGGAAGGAATTTTGATGTTAATTCTTCTTCAAATGTAAATGAAGTACAACAAAATACAACAAAGGCAGGTACAATTGCAACAAAACCAACAACTTCAAACGGTTTTTTGGCTTGGCAAGAATCTTCTTTTAGTAATAAAAGTTCTACTATTTATTATAAAAAATTTGAGCAAACATACCCATCTTCTTTTGAAGGTTATAAATATGATTATACAATTCAATTTGAGCCTAAAATTTTTGTTACATCAGGTGGAACTGGAACTTATTACCATGAAACTGAGTCTTTTTATATCAATAATGTTGGAAATAAAATAAATCCGAGTCTTTGTAATGGCAATATTATATGGCAAGGTAAAAATGTATCTAATAATTTAAATTTTATAACAGCTGATACTTCTAGTAATCAAAAAACAGTACATTACAGAGATAAATCACCTAATAATGTAACTAATAGTAATCTAATTCCTTTTATTTTTGTAGATAGACCACCTACTTTAGAAGGTATTCCTAATTTAACTAAGACATCTACTGATGAAAAAGGAATTAATTTATATAATATTAAACAAGATTTTTCAATTGATTACGAAAGGCAAACTATTTCTGAATTACCTTATCTTACTTTATCTAGTATTAGTTTTGATAAAATAAATACTATTCTAGAAGGTGTAGTTTCTAATATGAAATTAGGTTGTGGAAATATCGGCAATCATGCTATGGTATGGGAAAATTCAGTTAATAATCAAACAGATCAAACAGGAATATATTTAGCTAATTATCAATCTTATACAAATAAATCTTTAAAAGAAATAAAAGTTGATTAAAAAGGTGAAAAAAATGAAAAAAACTATTTTAGCAACAATATTAATTATTTTATCTTCTTGTAGTAACATATCAGAAATAAAATTAAAAACACCTGTTTTAAAAATAGAAGGCGTTGTTGACTTTGGTAATAAAAAATTTAATACAAAAGCTTCAGCTTCTGAGATAACAAACGAATCAACTATTTCTATGTCAAATGATAAAGGTGTTGTTGCAAGTGGATTAACAAATGAATTTGGTAAATTTTCACTTAATCCAGATACATCTTTTAAACCAAATATTGATGATATTTATATCTTAGAAGCTACTAAAAGATTAGGTGATTCTGGAACTAATATATTATCTTTAAAAACATACATAAAATGGACAGGCACAGAATGGAGAAGTATTTCTGCTCCTCAAATGTTAATAAATTCTAAAACTACCGCAATTACTATTTTAGATTTTTATGACAAAAGTATAAAACCAATAGACACAATAGATAAACTTAATACAAAAATTGATTCTTTTTCTACTATAGGAACAATTCCACTTCAAAAAATGAATGATTTAGATGATATGGTAAATACATCATTATCAAACTCAAAAGATCCTTTTGGAAACATAAAAAATATTGGTA
This sequence comes from Cyanobacteriota bacterium, assembly GCA_038060635.1. GTDB lineage: Bacteria > Cyanobacteriota > Sericytochromatia > UBA7694 > JACMQJ01 > JBBTGK01. The sequence goes on from JBBTGK010000196.1 coordinate 5,176, forward strand.
CAAATTACTTTTTTGATAAAAATCCTAATGTTTGGATTTTATTAGATAAAAATGTATGTCAATCTTGTGATTTTACTTATACTAATTTAATAAATGTAGATTTTACTAATAAAGATTTAACTAGTTCAAATTTAACAAGTACTAATCTTGATAATACAAGTTTTAAATTAACTAATTTTGAAAAAGCTAATTTAACCAGAGCTAATTTATCAAATTCTAATTTTTCTGAAACAAGTAGCTTAAAAGGGATAATTGCACCTAAATTATATGCAATAAATAGCAATTTTACAGGAAGAGATTTTTCTAAAAGTGTTGATCAAGCTAGTGATCTTAAAAATGGATTTTTTAATAATTCTATTTTTAAAAGTGCTAATTTAACTGATATAGATCTTTCAGATTCTGATATGAGCGGAACTGATTTAACTGATGCAATTTTATTTGGAACAAATCCAATTGTTGGAACTAATTTTAGTAAAGTAAATTTTAGTTATGCCAATCTATCAAATTTAAAGTTTAAAGGAGTAAATTTAACAAATACAAACTTTACAAGTACTAATCTATCAAATACGGATTTTACTTTTTCTAATTTGATAAATACAATTTTTGTTGGTTCTGATTTAACAAATGCTAATTTTACAGATGTAAATGCTAATACAATTAACTTTGATAGTTCTAATTTAACAAATACAAATTTTACGAATACAAACCTAAGTTCTGCAACTTTAACAAATAGCATTTTTACTGGAACAAATTTAACAAATACAAATTTAACAAGTGCTAATTTATCAGCAAATAATCTTTCTAATAAAACATTTATTGGAACTAATTTTGAAACAGCAAATTTATCAGGAGCTGATTTAAGTAGTTCTGATTTTTCTCAAGTAATAAGCTTAAAAGGAATAATTGCAACTGATTTATTGGCAACAGGAGCTAATTTTACATTGAGGGATTTTTCTCCAAGTCTTACTCAATCAAGTAATTTACAATTTGGTATTTTTACAAATGCACTTTTTACAGGCTCTAATTTAACAGATGTAGATTTTTCAGATTCTGATATGACAGGAGCTGATTTAACAGACGCAATTCTAAATGGCACTATTTTTACTATACAATCTTTTGGAATAAAAGCGACAACATCAAAAGGAACTAATTTTACCAATGTAATTTTTAAGAATACAAATCTAAAAAATGTAAATTTATTAGGTGTAAATTTAACAGGAGCTGATTTAGTAGGAGCAAATCTTTTAAATACAAAAATAGCTGGCGCTAATTTTACTAATGCTAACTTAACAAATCAAAATTTAGTTGGATACAGTATAAAAGGTTGTATTTTTATTGGAAGTAATCTTACTAATGTAAATTTTGCAGGAGATGATTTATCTAATGTAAATCTAACAGGAGCAAATTTAACAACTGCAAACCTTACAGGGGCTAATCTATCAAATGCCATTCTTAATAATGCTAATCTTACAAATACAATTTTAACAGGAGCAAATGTTTCAAATATTTCTGTGCAAGGTACAGATTTAAGAGGTGTTAATATTTCTAAATTTGATTTTAAGAATAAAAATTTGACAAAAACTAATTTGAGTAATCAAGATCTTACAAAGTTTGATTTTAAAGGTACTATTTTTACATCTTCTATTCTTATTTCAACTAATTTAACCAAGCAAGAATTTGAAAATAACATCTTTGATAATGCAGATTTTACCTCAGCAAATTTATCACAGACACATTTTGAAAAAACATCAATGAAAAATGCGATTTTTTCTAAAGCTAATATGAGTAAAGTAGAAATAGAAAAGGCAAATATGAGTGGTTCTAATTTTAGTTTAGCTATTTTAGAAAAAAGTGAAATAAAAGAATCAGATTTAAATAATGCTAATTTTATAGGAGCTAATTTAAGTAAAGTAAAGTTTGAAAAATGTAATTTAATAGGAGCTAATTTTATGAATGCAATTATTGATAAAACAGAATTTGAAGGTTCTAATTTAACAGGTGCAAAATGGACAACAGGAAAAATTTGTGGAACAGGTTCTATTGGGAAGTGTAAATAACTCACCCCCTAACCCCCTCTCTTGCAAAGAGAGGGAGAACCAAGAGAGATAAGTAGGAAAGGAGAAAAAAATGTATTTTAAATTGATTTTTGGTAAATGATGAGAAAGAATTTTGCAGGGGTTTGATTCATCAAACCCTTTTTATGATTTCAGAAAATTATTTAATTTTCAAAAAAAAATTTTCGTTGATTATATTTGTTAAATCACTGTAATTGATGGATAAAAGAATAATTAAGGATAAATAAAAAAGTCCATTTTCAAAAAGGAATAGAGAAAAAATGAAAAAAATAGGTTTAATAAAGTTAACTTTAAGTTCTTTTATGTTATTGTCTATTAATTATGCTTGTTTTAATAGTAATTCTATAAATAGTACAATAAAAGAAGATTTATCTAAAACATCTAAATATCAAATAAAAGGATCTGTTTCTTTTCCTGCAATAAAAGGATTATCTATAAAAAGTACAAATAATAAATTTAGAATAAAAGATACTGAATCTGATACGGCTCTTAATTCCTCTATTTCTTTGATAAATTTACCTAATCATCCAACTAATCCAAATAAAACAATTGTTACAGGGTTAACAGATAATAACGGTAGATTTGCAATAAATCCCTCTTTTGATTTTAATCCCCATGATGGAGATATTTTTATACTTGAAGCAAGAAAAAGAATTTATACTACAAAAAATAATGTAGTAACAATGAGAACCTATGTTCAATTTGAAGGTAATAAATGGCTTAGTCTTTCAACGCCTACAATAAATATTAATTCAAAAACAACTGCTTATGCAATTCTAACTCCTGATATAAATAGTGCTATTTTTTCTTCGGTTGTATTATCTATTTCCTCTGAAAATGATACTTTCTTAACAAACATACCACCTGAAATAAATAAAATATTCAAACTTGTAAAATCAGTTTTAGAACAAGGTTCTGATCCTTTATCTATAATAAAAAAACAACCTGATGGAGAATATAAAACAGATGTAAAAGTTGAATATAATGGGTTCGTTCAAAAAGATAAATGTAAATTTTGTAAGTTTACACCTACTGATGTAGCCTCTTTTTCTTTTGCAGGAAAAGATTTGTCAGATGCAGATTTAAGTGGTTTGGATCTTAGTAATAAAGATTTATCAAACACTATTTTATATAAAGCAAATCTTTCTAATACCACTTTAAATTTAACTAATTTAACAAATACAGATTTAACTGGGGCAAATTTAGATCATTGTAAAATAGATAATGCAATAATTTCTGAAACTATTTTTAAAAATGCAAATATTCAATATGCAGACTTAAAAAATTTAGATCTTTCATATATAGATTTTACAGGTTCAAATTTACAAGCGTCTTTTTTTGATAATGTAACATTAACAGGAGCTAATTTTACAAATGCAAGTTTAAGTGCAACTAAATATGCCCAAATGCCTATAAATTTGAAAGGATGTATTCTTGACAAAACTAATTTAAGCTCCCTTTCATTTGACAATTCAAAGTTTGATGGATATACATTTAAAGATGTAATTGCAAAAAATTCCTCTTTTCAAAATGCAGATTTTTCTAAAGCTTTATTATTAAGTGGTGATTTTACTGAAAGTAATTTTTCATCTTCAAATATATCTAATACAAATGTAATAAATTCTAATTTTACAAAAGCTGGTTTCGCATTAACTAATTTTTCAAATTCTAATGTAATTAATTGTAATTTTGATTCTGCTTACATAGAAAAAGCAAATTTTTATTATACAAATTTATCAAAATCAATTTTTAAAAATAATTATCAACCTACAGCAGATTTTCATTCTGCAAATTTAGAACAATCAGACATTTTAATGCTGGATTATCTTTATAGACACCCTTTCGCAAATAATTACCAAACTATATCTAGTTTTTCAGGTGCTGTTTTTCGTAATCAAGATTTTAGAAATGCAGATCTCTCAAGACGTATTTATGTTGGAGCTATTTTTACAAAATCAAATCTTTCAGGTGCAAATATTTATGGTTCAAATTTCAATGGAGCTTCTATGTATAACATGACTGGTTTTGATGGTATAGAAATACCAAAACCACCTGTTTTATATGATACAAGTGATTTAGATGGTAATAAAGAAATATATTCACTCATGCCTGATGAATCACCTGAAGATAGCACAGGTTATCCAAAATATAAATTAAATGCGTCTAATTTTAATATTTATAGAAAAAAACTAACTAACACACCAACTAAATACTCTTATAATTCTTCTTTATCTCCTAATGGTAGAAATGTAATATATGTAGAAATTGGTTCAAATGAAGATATTTATATTATGGACACATCTGGCACTAATCCAAAACAGCTTACAAACTCTACAGATAATGAATATTCACCTGTTTTTTCTTATGATGGTAATAAAATAATTTATACAAAAGAGATAAATGGAACAAGTGAAATTGCAATTATGAATATTGATGGAACATCTCAATCTTTAATTACAAATAACCCATTAACAGCAGATAAAGAGCCTAGCATTTCGCCTTATGATAAAATAGCCTTTCGTTCTAATAGAACAGGTAAAAGACAAATTTTTACTATGGATTTTGCAGGTCATAACCTAAAACAGCTTAGTGATAATACTTCAAATGATTTTGAACCAAAATATTCAAGAGATGGTAAAAGAATTTTATTTTTATCGGATAAAGATACAGGTAGTACATCAAATCCAAATCTTTGGATTATGAATGAAGATGGAACAAATAAAATAAAATTAAATACCTATAAAACAATTAATGCTTTTTGGTCTGAAGATAGTAATAGAATTCTTTATACAATAAATAAAGGAGTAACATTAAATGAAATCCGTATGGTTAAATTAGACCAAACGGGAAACCCTATTTTTTATGAGCAAATAAAAAGTCCTTATACAGATAGTGGGTATTATACAAATATTACTGCAAAAGGTTGGATGTTAGGCCTTGATAATGGAGTTGATACTTTTATGAAAGGTATTTATTATTCAGCAGATACTCCAAATAATATAACAGATGTATATGGTTACTATTATGACTATATGGGTAAATGGAATGTAACTCAAGTTTTATCAGCTGTGAGTTTTAATTAAAGTGAGATATTATTAAGAAGGAAAAAATATGAAAATAAATAAATTATTTGGAATAATATTATCATTTATAATACTTTTTACAAGTTGTAATTTACCCAATCCCAATAGTCCAAAAGATCCTAAGGTTTTATCAACAGGAGAACCACTAAAAGAACATAAAGCTTTTTTTGATAAATCCTTTAATATAAAATCATCAAGTTGTGATCAAATATATATAAGATTATACAATAGTGATGATGATTCTCATGCTTTTGTAAATGGAGTTGAAGTCGCTACAGCTAATTATAATAATCCATCGCAAAAAATAAATATAACAAAATTTTTCAATGAAGGTTCAAATACAATAGAATTTAAAACTTATAATGATTGCAAGGATTGTTCAGGCTCAAGTCCTTATGGATGGGGTTATTCTATATATATTAATGATCAAGAGTTTTTTAAAGATGAATATAATAGCGGAAGTGCTAAAAAACCTGATAATCATACATTAGTACATTCAGCTTCAAAAAAAATAACAGTAAATTATGATTGTAAAGTCGAACCAGAATGTGATAATTCAAGTGAGAAAAAAATCACACCAGATAAATTAATAGATGGAGATATAAAATCAGGAACATTTGGAACAAAAAACTTTATAAAGAGTTCTTTTAAAACAAAAGCATTTACATCTGATGATATTATAGAACATTTAAGTTATTTGGTTGATGCAACAGAAAAAACAAAGGTGTTAAAAGATAAAATAGCAATTTTAATGAATAATGGAGATACAGTACAAGTTGATTCATTAAATCCAGAATTGATAGAAGCAATAAATGAAAGAGATTTAATAAAATATGATGTACTTGATGGCTTAAATGATTATAAATCAAAGTTAAGGGCTAAAGTTAATTTTGCAATGGAAGACCCTATTTTTAGTGTTGATTCATTAACAAAACCAACTGATTTACAAGAATATGAATCAAAAATATTAGCTTTAGATGGTAATTTTAGAGAAGAAGTAAAAAAACAAAATACAGTTAGTCTCACAAAATCATTGAGTTTTTTGGCTGATGAAGTTAAGTTATTAGCAGATTTAGTTGATGATTATACTATAGAAAGTCCTATTAACAATTCTTTTAGTATTGCTCCTTTTTCTAATATGGGAATAAAAGAGGATAAAACATCTGAAGTAGTAAAATATATTTCAAAATCAATATCACATAATAAAGACCTTTTTGATTTGGGGTTAAGAAAAATAGTTGATAATCAGGAAAAATTAAGTAATTCATTAAATGATATACAAATTCAATTAAATCAAATAAAAAAAGATTTAGGAATATTTGATAGTTTTACAACTCAAGCTTTTCATACAAAATTTGATTATACTATTTTAGTACCTGAGATTACATTTTATGGTTTTGGTACACAAATTACTATTTTAAAAAAAGTTATACATCAACAATTAGAGGCAGAACTAAAAGTAATACCTCCAAAAACTGAAAAAATAGATTTTTTGAAAGAAAATGATAAAAAAGTAAATGAAATAGAAAAGAAAGTAGAAGAAGTAAAAAAAGAGGATGTTAAAGATACTCAGGAGGTTGATTGTAATAAAAAAGATCTAATTACTCAAACATTAAGCATAACACCTGAAATTTTTTCTACGGTAAAAGATACAGAATTGAATGTAAATATTGCAAATGTAAAAGATACAACATCTTGGAGAATAACCGCAAAAGATTCTACAGGAAAAAGAACAGCTTGGCATGGTTTAGAAGGAAAAGGCTCTGGTTCATTTAAGATAATGTCATCTACTCTTAATGAAGGATTAGGAAGTAAGTTTTTAGATGATGGAAAATATTTTTTTGAAATGGTTTTATCTAACCCAAGTAATGTTTTATTTAGTAATAATAGGATAGATAATACACCACCTCAAATTGATGATTTAAATATAACTGAAACAGATACTGATTTGACATTAGAACTAAAAGTTTCTGATCCAATCATAAACCTTGTTAACTCTGGTATTAATCCTGATATAGCAAAAATAAAAATTAATACGGTTACTGGAACAAGTACTTTTGATGGAACAACAATAAAATATACAATGTTAAAATCATCAGGTATTACTTCTGATCAATTATCTACTTATATTGAAGCTGGAACTATTGAGCTTGATATAGAAGATAATGTTAAAAATAAAATAAATGGTAAATTAGAAGTTATTACAGTAGATGTTACTGCTGAATCTATAAGTAATAATCTTATTCCAAAAGGTCTTCTATCTTTAAAACAATTATCAAATTCACAAAATCCACTAATTGTTCCTATATTTTGTGAAAAGAATTTTACAGAGATTATAATGAAAACAAGTAAACCTTTGCCTAGTGATGCTTTAGCAGGCTATCTAAGAGTTAAAGTTGAACAAATTTCTGGGCAAAAAACTGGAATCCCATTATCTTTTTTTAAAGATGAAATAAGAATAGATTTTGTTTGGAATCCTTATACTTTTGGTTATTCTATAGTACCTGCTAATGGTATATTAGGTTCAGGTAGCTCTGGTATATGGGCAGATATAATAAAAACAACTTCAGCAGGAACATCAGGAAATGTATTGGAAATAACTCATTTTTATAATCATGCTAATTTTAAAAGTGGTAAATATAAATTTACTGAGTTAAGTGGAGCTGTTTATGATGTTAGTTTAAAAAAAAGGGTAGTTTTATTAAGAACAAAATCAAAATCTTCAAATGTAGTACCAACAAAAGATAAACCAACGGATGAAATTGAATATCAAAATTGTAATGATGTTATAGGGGTAATAGAAAGACTTAAAGCAAAACTTGATTCAAATGGTAATATTAAAAAACAACCACCCGCCTTATCTGGAAACAGTTATAGAGAAAAATATTTTAATGAAAATTTGGAAAATGATGAGAAATTTCTTTCACATTCTCTAGCTAATCATGGTGGAACTAAAACATTATTTGATAGACAAGGTGAAACAAAATTTTTATCTGATTTAGTATTATTAAATATGGTTTTATATTCTTTACAAGATACTTGTCTTATTGGTGAAAAGAAACAAGATGGAGACTTTTTAATTTCAACAGCAAACCCTAGTTTGGCAGGGGAAAAAATATTATTTGGTAACAAATTTACAGGTACTAAATGGGAAATAATTGATAATGTAACATCACCATATATTCGTTCTATTCATTATACTTTCACGACAAAAAATGGTACTAAACCTTGTGAAATATATTCAATATATCCAAGATTATTACAATAAAAGGACTTAATATAATGGAAAATAATGAAATTGATTTGATGAATGATTATGATATTTTTGATTGGAGTGGTAGTAGGGTTTACTATGATGATAATTTTAAGGAATTTTTTTATGATTCCAACACATCTCTTGAAATAAATTTAAAAGAAAATAAAGACATAGATAGTTTACTTCTTAAAAAGAATATTTATGATAATGAATTTTCTTTTGAAAAGCTTAAAGAATTTAGAAATTTAGAGAAGTTAGATGTTGAGTATGAATCTTTTTTTAAATATGTAAATGAATATAATTTTACTCCTATTAGTTACCTTGAAAAACTAAAATACTTAAAAATATCTGGCATGAATTTTGATAATCTTGATGGAATAGAAAAATTAACAAATTTAAGGGTTTTACATTTAAACTGGTTACCTAAATTGCAAAAAATTAGCGATAAAATTAAAAATTTAGAAAATTTAGAGAGAATATATCTTTCTGATTTATCAAATTTTTCTTTAGGTCCTATATCAGAATTGAAAAACTTAAGAGCATTAGTTCTCGAAAATATTTTTTTTGAAAAAGATTTAGATTTTATAGGAGAACTAACTTCTTTAGAATGTTTAATAATGGATGGTTGTTTGAGAGGTGATTATGATTATGAAAAGGATAGAATATTAGTTTCATCTGGAATTAAATCATATCGGGAAGTTGAAGATAATGGATGTATACGATTTCCAAAAGAAATAAAACATTTTAAAAAACTGAAAACATTTTTTCTAAATGGAGATCCTTTTAGATATATACCTGATTAATATTTTAATTTATTATCTTTATTTAAGTTTTTTTGCTCAGAACTATGATTTTCAAATAAAAAAGATGATTAAAAATGATTTTTTATTCTCTTTTAGTCTTGAACAGGATTTTAGGAATGATGTGCGACAAGAGGCTGTATATGTAATTGTAAAACCCTAGAAATAGGTGATTTTACCTATTATATCACTAATAGTAGTCTAGGAACTAGGGCAAAAGAAGTAATTCTTTGTCTAAAGCGTTCTGACAAAGCCTAAATACTTGAAAAAGTGGACATTGAAACCGTGAGGAATTAGATGTAACTACCAGCATAAGGTGGTATAGGGCTAGACTTGATAGCATGGTTAACATAAGTGAACTTTCGTTTAAGGATCGTTATGAAAAAAGAGGTAAATATGCTGATAACCTCTGACCAAAAGGTAAAAGGGAGGTCTAAGTATTATCTTTTTACTTAGCGTGATTGATATTCCCTTCGGTCTTAAGAAAGAACCTAAACTATCATTTTGTTTCATATACGGAACTTGGAAAACCCAAACTAGAAATAGTGTGGGTATAGGAATGTAGAAAAAGCGAATGCTGATTTGTAATGAATCGGATAGAGATTTTATCTCACTGGAAACAGAGCAGACTTCTACTTGGTTTTTCATCATACTAATTATTTAAAGAATTTTAATAAAAGGAGGAAAGTAAATGAGCAAAGTTGAACAAACTAAGTATGCGTCCTCCAATCCTAATTGGCATAGTATAAATTGGTATAAAGTGCTAAGAAAGGTTAGAAAATTGCAAATAAGGATTGTGAAGGCGGAACAAGAAAGTAAACATAGGAAAGTTAAATCTTTACAACGTTTACTGACAAGCTCATTTAGTTCTAAAGCGTTAGCAGTAAGAAGAGTTACTGAAAATAGAGGAAAAAGTACATCAGGAGTTGACGGGAAAATATGGGGAACTCCAGAAAGTAAAGCCAAAGCTATACAATCATTAAGATTAAAAGGCTATAAGCCAAAACCCTTAAAGAGAGTATATTTAATCAAACCAAATGGAAAAAAAAGACCTCTTGGAATCCCTACTATGAAAGATAGAGCAATTCAAAGTTTATTCAAGATTGCACTAGAACCCATAGCAGAAACAAGAGGTGATTTTAATTCTTATGGTTTCAGACCTGAAAGAAGTACACAGGATGCAATAGAACAATGTTTTAAAGTATTAAGTCATACTTACTCTGTCCAATGGTTATTGGAAGGAGATATATCAGGTTGTTTTGATAATATATCACATGATTGGTTATTGGAAAATATACCAATGGACAAGAAAATATTATCAAAATGGTTGAAATGTGGATTTGTCTATAAAAATAATCTATTTTCAACAAAAGCAGGAACGCCACAAGGAGGAATAATATCCCCAATACTGGCTAATATGACTTTAGATGGTCTTGAAAAAGAATTAAAATCTATTTTCAAAGTACCCTATAAACAAGCAAAAGCTCAAATAAACCTTATTAGATATGCGGATGATTTTATTGTTACAGGCTCATCAAAAGAGATTTTAACAGAAAAAGTACTACTTGTTATCAAAGATTTTCTTAAAAAGAGAGGATTAGAACTCTCAGAAGAGAAAACAAAAATAAGTCATATTAGTGATGGAGCGAACTTTTTAGGAGTAAATATACGAAAATATAATAATAAATTAATTATTAAGCCTTCAAAAGAAAATATTAAAACATTTCTTGCTAAAGTAAGAAAATTGATAAAAATAAATTGTATGAATACACAAAAAGATTTGATAGTAATGCTAAACCCAATAATAAGGGGATGGTGTAATTTTCATAGAAATAATGTATCATCAAAAGTATTTAAATATATAGACACAGAAATATTTAAAGCTTTATGGAATTGGTGTAAACGTAGGCATAACAATAAAAGTTTGTATTGGATTAAAGATAAATACTTTAAAACAATAGAAAATAATAATTGGATTTTTGCAGACGGAGAATCAATTTTAATAAAAGCAAGTAGTATAAAAATAATTAGACATACCAAAATCAAAGGAAACGCAAACCCTTATGCAAAAGAATGGGAAATTTACTTTGAAAAAAGACAAAAAGATAATATGTTGAATAATGTTATTAAAACCAACAAATTAAAAAACATATTAATGAGTCAAGGTTTTAAATGTGTTATTTGCAAACATCTAATAACTGAAAATAATTTATGGGATTTACACCATATTGTAAAAAAAGTTGAAGGTGGAAGTAATAACATATCTAATTTAGTTATTTTACATACAAATTGCCATAGACAAGTGCATAGCCAAAATTTAGAAGTTGTTAAGCCGTGTTCTTAAATGGACATTTTAGAAAAGCTTGAGCCGTATGCGGTGAAAGTCGCACGTACGGTTCTGAGGGGAGAATGGAGTTGTTAAATACTCCTGTTCTTACCCAACTACGAAGATGGACAAGATTAGGATTTAGGATATTAGTTTAATTTTACTGTTTTTAGCCTATTTTAGTACAAAAAAATATGAACAGAGCATCCTACTAATCATATAATCCCATTAATCCTGTTCAAGACAATTTTTTATTTTTAACGTAAACACAGGGTTTCATCTAGGGTATTCGCGTACCCTAACTTTTACTTTTTTAGTCAGAACTATGATTTCCAAATGAAAAAGATGATTAAAGATAATTTTTTATTCTCATTTGTAAATCATACAAATCATAATAATCAAAGTTCAGACTATTTTCTATTTCTTATATAAATCTAAAGAAAAAGGTGCTCCTTTAGGCTTTATTGACATATCTCCATTTTTAGAAACTAAAAACGTTGTTTTATTCCCATAACCAGCATCAAAAACTATTTCTCTTTTATTTCCAACCATTTTTTCTTTAGAAGAAACTGAATTTGTTAGTTTAGAACCATTATTATTATTATCAGACGTTGTCATAACATATTTTCCATCAGCTTTTTTTTCTATGCTTATACTAAGATTTACTTTACCATCTTTTATTGTATAAGGAATATTTGTATCAAAACCTAAAACACTTTTTGCTGCCTTCATAGAAATATCAAATTGCATTGAGTTTGAATCATATTTTTTAAGATTAGCACTTCCATCATACCAAAGAGGGCCATCAACTTTAAAAGAATCACCTTGCTTTGTATTAGGCAAATCCATAATAGGTTTTTCATCAGCTTTTTTAGTTTCAAACATATTAATTGATTTAATACTTGAACCTTCTTTTGGATTATTTATAATTACTTTTTTATCAATAGAAACAAGTTTAGTTTCTTCTATTTTAGGTTTTTCTATTTTTTCTATTTGAACTGATTTTTGAGTATTTTGAGTTTTATTTTTAGAATCAAGATTTTGTATATTTGTACTAACTTCCATTTTTGATTCCTTAACATGAACAATCTCTATAATAAACATTATAGGTAATAATAATAATAACTTTCTTTTTTTAATTTTCATAAAATTAATTTTTAATTTCTTTCGATAGAAAAAACAACTTCAAATTTGGCATCAATGAAATTTTGCCAAGGTAATGATGCTTCAGTCAGCTCAAAATCTTTATCAGGTAAAGCAATAAGAACTTTTTTTGTCATATTTTTAATGATTTTTCCATAATAATTAAATTAGTATCAATTCCTTCTAATTTATCTTGTTTAACTTTTATATCTTTAAAACCAAGTTTTTTCCAAAAATTATATCCTTTTTTATTTTGTTCTACAACAGCAAGTCTTATAAAATCAGCTCCGAGATCCAAAGCCCATTCTTCTGTATCATCAAAAACTTTTTTACCTAAACCATTATTTCTAACTTCAGGACAAAAAATCATTAAGCCTAAAAACCATATATTTTTTTCTGGATAATCTCTTATTATATCTACTACTCCTATTATCTCAAGATTTATATCAAAAATACCTATAACAAATTTATCTTCATAATTTTTATCTTTGGGAAGTTCTGTTAAAGTTTCTTTTGCTTCAAATTCTTTGGCATTTCTAGAAAAAATAAGTTGAAAAAAATCATCGCATTTCTCTAACATTTTTTGAAGTTTTTCTTCATCGTGTTCATCAATTATTCGAGAACTATAAGTCATAAAAAGATATTTTTAGTCCAAAAATTTTAAAATTATTCGCTCAGGGGGCAAAAGAGGACGTTTCATAAAACGTCCCTACATTCTAACCTTGTAATTTTCTTAAAAATACACTTTTTAGGCACTTCTCTACATTTTGTAAACTGCAAACCAATTCTTAACATTTATAACTATTTTTTCTCTTCTTCTTTTGAAGTAACCTGTGTTTGTTTTTGATCTCCACCATTTATTACAGTTACGGTATGAGTTGTTTTTGGTGGTTCAGGTTTTTTCTCAACAACTTTAGGAACTTTCTTTGGTGCTACATAAGCAGGTGCAGGTGGATTATATTCCCTAGGTGGTGGAACATAAGCAGGTGCAGGTGGATTGTAAGGTACAGGATCAACAAAAACTGGTTTTGGTTTTGGTTTATCAAGTTTTAAAGGTTCTACTTTTTCTATTTTTGTAGAATTATCTGAAAACATAAGATCTAACTTTTCTATTGAAACAATTTGCTCAAGATTTGTTGTATCGCCTTCTTTTCTAAGAATTACCTTGAAATTTCCACCTCTTTCTTGTAATAATGAAAAAAGATGAACTAAATTATTTGGTACAGCAATCATAATATTATCACCTGGTGTTGAATCACCAGTAGTTATTTTAAATTTACCATCAACTGCTAAAACAGAAGCATTTTGAAGAACAGGGGTATTAATCATTTTTCTTCTATCTATTGGATGAGGAACAGAAACTAATACATCAACATGCTCATTTGGTCTTATATATGACATATTTTTTGTTGGTATATCAAAAGCTCTGTGATTTGCAGGAATAAAAGGTGATTTCCAAGGGCTTTTATCTTCAGAAAGAATTCTTCTTTCAGTTAATTGCTCATTTGCTCCAATATCAACAATAGCAACCTTACCAACATAATTTTTTACATCATCAGGAGATTTAATAACAATTGCATTAGGTGTTTTATATCTTTCAGGTATTTCAGCAACTCTTATATCAGCCATAGAAATAAGTGATTTTTCTTTTAAATCTTTATTTGCTACCAAAATATTTACAATATCAGAACCATATAATTTACTTTTGGTAAAACCATTAAGATAATTAAGAACTAAAATAGCCGCTACAGAAGAAGTTCCTAAAGCTATGTATAACATTCTTTTATTAACATTAAGCTTCTCCATAATATTTCTTGTCATTGGCATTCCATCAAGTTTTTTAGTAAAAAGCTTTTTAGTACCTTTTAATAGCCCTGTAAAACCTTTTGGAGATTCTTCTTCAGATTCTTTAAAAATATCAGCATTTTTCTTTCTTATACTTTCTGTTTTACTTTCATAGTTATTTTGTTGAGGTTGTTGCCTGTACATTTGTTCAGGAGGAGCTTTTTGCTCTACAGGTGGTTGATAATAATTATTTTGCGGTTGTGCTTGTTGTTGTGGTTGAGATTGTTTTGAAGCATAAGCTTCTTGTTTAACAGGTTGTTCATAAGACACAACGGTATCTTGGACTTTATCCATATTAAATCCAAATTGTTTATTTTCAGTTTGAGACTGAGGTGCATCATCCTCATTATTGTCTCTAATTCTGTTTCTTAAATTTATTTTAGCCATTTTTTGAAACCTCTATACTCTTATTGTAGCATAGTACTACTAAGGTATATTGTAATTATGCTTATTTCTCTCTCCAATCTTGCGTCTTTTGTTATCCCTATCATTAAATTACAATTAATTTTTGTTTTATTTTTATTTAAAATTATAGTTATAACATAAGGTTTTGTTCTATCGCTATTAAGTGCATCTAGCCAGACTTTCATCTCTTCATCATTTGGAAAAACAACACTCCAGTTTTTCTTTTTCATTGTACTGACATAAAAATTAACTATTTTTTCTATATCAAGATCTTTTGAAACATGAACTTTTATTCTCATTCCAAATTTTTCTTTTAGATCGTGAATTTTTGAATTAGGATAAATTGGTATTTCTTTGATGTATTTTTTATAATCATTATCACTTAACTCATTTGTTTCTTTAGTTTTTGAATAAGCATTAAAATTAATAAAGCAAAATAAAAGAAAAAAAATAATTAAATAATTTATTTTTTTAATATAATAAAACATAAAATCATATTTTTAAAGCTGTTTTAACTATTTTTATATACATTTCATCAGATATAAGGCTTTTTACTTTTATTAATGCTTTTGCATCAAACCCAGCTGTATATCTAAGTTTTGAGGCATTATCAGTAGAAGCTTTATAAATAACTTTAGCAACTTCTATTGGTTTAGCTCCATTTTTACCTGTTTTTGCAAACTCTTTATTTAATTTTTCTACATAATTATCATAATCAGTTGTATTTTCAGGTTTAGAAAAATCAGCAGAACGATCATAAAAATCAGTTTTTATTGCACCAGGTTCAATTATTTTTACTTTTATATTAAAAGGAGCTAATTCATATTGCAACGATTCAGAAAAACCTTCTAAAGCCCATTTTGAAGAATGATAAAGACTATACAAAGGAAAAGTAACTTTACCACCCATAGAAGTAACATTTATAATAAGTCCTTTTTTATTTTTTCTAAAAAGAGGTAAAATTTCTCTAATAACAGACATAACACCAAAAACATTAGTATCAAATTGTTTTTTTATTTGTTCTTCAGTCGCTCCTTCAAATGCTCCTGATAAACCATAACCAGCATTATTTACAATTACATCTATATCGCCAAATTTTTCTATAGTTTCTTTAATAGCATTTTTTATACTTTCTACATCAGTTACATCTAATTTTGGACATATAACATTTTTAAATTGAGTAAGTTCTTGTTCTTTTGAGGGAGTTCTCATTGTGGCAGAAACATTCCAACCTTTTTCTTGGAAATAAAGTGCAGTTGCTTTTCCTATTCCCGTAGAACTTCCTGTTATAAATACTGTTTTTGTCATAATAATACTCCAATTAATTTAGCAATTATAATTCTTTTTAATTTAAAATGTATCTTTTTTTATAAATCGCCAAGTATTCTAACAAGATCTTCAGGACTTATTTCTTTACTTTCATCTATCTCACTAATTATTTTAGAAATTGATTTTTTTTCATTTTCTTCTATTTGATTAAGAGTAATCTTATTATTTTTAGGTTGAGTTGGATTTAATGTATTTATTATATTCGGTAAAGGAGTTGGTTCTGACATTAAATCATTTAA
This sequence comes from Cyanobacteriota bacterium, assembly GCA_038060635.1. Lineage (GTDB taxonomy): Bacteria > Cyanobacteriota > Sericytochromatia > UBA7694 > JACMQJ01 > JBBTGK01. The sequence goes on from JBBTGK010000196.1 coordinate 21,677, forward strand.
AAGAGAATCTTGTTCTATTTTTGGTATTTTCCCTGTATTTAATAATGAATTAAGCTTAACTGTATTATTTAAATAATCTTTTTGAAGTTCAGGCAAAGGAGTTGGTTCATGTTTTAATGCAGCCATCAAATCATTATTATCAAAACTACTAGATTTTAAAACAGGTTCATTTTTGGGAATTGGAGTTGATTCTTGTTTTAA
>JBBTGK010000196.1:21977-33047 GCA_038060635.1 Cyanobacteriota bacterium
TACTAGATTTTAAAACAGGTTCATTTTTGGGAATTGGAGTTGATTCTTGTTTTAAAAGAGATAATAAATCTTGAGTTTGAAATAAATTATTAGTATCATCTAAAATTGGAAGATTTTTTGGTTCTTCTTTTAAATTAGAAATTGAATTATTATCAAGACTACTAGATTTTAAAACAAGGTCAATTTTTGGAATAGGAATAGGAGTAGGTTCTTGTTTCAATGTTGAAAATAAATCATCAATGTTATTGTTTATTAACTCTTTTTTTTCTTGATTATTAATTATTGCAGGTTTAAACAAAGGATTTGAAATAGAATTAATATTTAATGATGGTGGAGGCTTAACTATTGGCTTAGAATTAAAATTAAGTTTTATTGGGGCATCTTTTACTGATATAACATCCTCATCAGTTTTTTCACTTTCAATATTTTTTACTTCTGGATAATTAGATTTAATAACAGGTTCATTTTTTGGTACAAGTGGTACTTCTTTCTTTAAATCAGGAATTAAGTCATTTGTATTAAAACTATTTGATTTTAAAATAGGTTCATTTTTTGGAATAGGAGTAGGTTCATGTTTTAAAGCAGACATTAAATCGTCATCATTTTCATTTTTATTAAATATTTTGTCTGACAAACCACCTTCTTTCTGTAAAAGAGATAACAAATCTTGAGTTTTAAATAAATGATCATTATTGACATTTGAATTAGTTTTTTTATTTTCTACAATATTTTCTATAACTGGAGGAGTTGATGAAATAGGTTCTTTATTTTTTTCAGGTTCAGTATTAAAAAAAGATAAGCCATCTAAAATACTAGGATCAAAAGGAAATTCATTGTTAATAGTATTATTTTTATTAATAACAGGTGTTGGTGGAATAGTTTTAGCTAATTCATCAATTGTTATTTTACCAGGAGGAATAGAAACTGCATTTTTTAGGTCTTCAAGTGTAAGACCATAATCTTGTTTTTTATCAATAGGAGGAATTGTTTTATATAATTCATGAGAAGTTATTTTACCAGGAGGAACAGAAACTGCATTTTTAAGATCTTCAAGTGTAAGTTCCGAATTTTTATTTATAATCGGTTCTAAAGGAACTGTTTTATATAATTCATCAGCCGTTATTTTACCAGGTGGAACAGAAACTGCATTTTTTAGGTCTTCTATTGTTAAACTAGATGTACTCTTTTTATCATCATTACTTTTATAGTGGTTATTTTTTTCAACACTAGCATTTTGAAAAGAAACACCTGATTGCATAACATCACTAGATTTAACAGAAGTTTTGTTTGATTCTTCAGATTTACTTCTTATATGACTTGTATCAGAAACAGTAGGCATTTTCTTTTGTATAGATTCATCTAAATCAGATGATTTTACTTTAGATTTATTTTTTGCATCTATTGCATTTTTCATATCTAGATCTGATATATTTTCTGATTTACTTAACGCTCTTGAATCATCAAGTAACTTAGCTTTTTCATAAAACTTTTTAGTTGTATCTAACATTCTAGGAGTAGTTAAAAGTTCTATTTTAGAGTGAAATTCGGCTTCAGTATTAAAAAAATAAATTTCGATACTAATTTGTTTTGATAATGCTTCTAATGATTTAAGATCTTTACTTTCGGTTATTATAAGACCAGTTTCGCTTTTATAAAAATCTTTTTGTCCATCAGGTAAAATAAGTAGTTTAACTAATATTACTCTTGGATTGATAGTACTCTTTTCTACTATCCAAGTCATTTTAGACAACGCAAGTTTTTCTACATCTTCTGAAGCAGTTTTAACAAGAAAAATAAGTTTTTCTTTATTTGTAAATTTATCTTTAAATAAAAGTAATCTCAAGCCTCTAGGAGCTTTTTCAACTACTTTAGTAAAAAACCTAATTTGACCTACATCTATATCCACTAATATGCTTCTCTAAATACAATCAAAAATTAATATTCTATAATTAATAAATTTAAACTAATTAATTTTGTAAAATCTAAGAATACTTATAATATTTTAAACTAAATATGTAATATAAACAAACTAAATAAGCTCTAATTTTATAAAATTTATACATAGTGAAAAGTGAAAAGTAAAGATATACAAATATATAGTTGTCTCTGATAAATCATAACTTTTTACTTTTCACTAAGAAAATATAGGAAAAACATGGTACTTGAATTAAAATTAAATAGTAATTTTTTTTAAGGATAAATAAAATATATGGATATAGTTATAGTTAGTGCAACAAGAACCCCTGTTGGTTCTCTTAGTGGTTCATTATCAAGTCTTTCAGCACCTCAATTAGGTGCAATTGCGATAAAATCAGCACTTGATAGAGCTGGAGTTTCAGCAGATCAAATTGATGAAGTTATTATGGGAAATGTTTTATCAGCAGGAGTTGGTCAAGCACCAGCAAGACAAGCTTCTATTTTTGCTGGTTTACCTTCAAATGTAGCGTGTTTAACCATAAATAAAGTTTGCGGCTCTGGTTTAAAAGCAGTTATGTTAGCTGTTCAGTCTATAAAAGCAGGTGATTCTGAAATTGTAGTAGCTGGTGGAATGGAAAGTATGTCATTATCACCTCATTTATTAGAAAAATCAAGATCTGGTTATAGAATGGGAAATTTTCAAGCTACAGATTCAATGATAAAAGATGGACTTTGGGATCCATATAAAAACTATCACATGGGAAATGCAGGAGAAATTTGTGTAAAAAAATATGAGTTTACAAGAGAAGAACAAGATAATTTTGCTATAAAAAGTTATGAAAAAGCCTTAAATTCCATAAAAGAAGGATTTTTTAAAGCTGAAATTACTCCTGTAGAAATAGCTGGAAGAAAAGGCGAAGTAAAAATTGTTGATACAGATGAAGATCCTTTTAAATCTGATTTAGCAAAAATACCTTCATTAAAACCTGCTTTTGATAAAAATGGAACAATAACAGCAGCTAATGCACCAGGAGTAAATGATGGAGCTTCGGCAACTGTGATTATGTCAAAAGAAAAAGCTGATAGTTTGGGATTAAAACCAATGGCAAAAATAATTTGTTCAGCAACACATTCTCAAGATCCTGAATGGTTTACAACGGCACCTGTTTATGCAATGAAAAAAGCCTTAGAAAAAGCAAATCTATCGGTTTCTGATATTGATTTATTTGAAATAAACGAAGCTTTTTCTAATGTTACAATGGCTGCAATAAAAGAATTAGAATTAGATAACTCTAAAGTAAATATAAATGGTGGAGCAGTTGCATTAGGACATCCAATTGGTGCTAGTGGAGCAAGAATATTAACAACACTTTTATATGCTCTAAAAAGAACCAATAAAAAATATGGAATGGCTAGTCTTTGTATCGGTGGAGGTGAAGCTGTTGCAATGATTGTTGAGAATTTAGAATAATATTTTAATCATCTAAAAAGTGTATTTTTTAGATGATTATATGGTTAAAAGCCAATTTTTCTGTAGGGAACGTTTTTAAAACGTTCCTTTTTAGACAGTCCTACAAAAAATCTTTTATTATATGATATGTTCTCTCAGGGTTTTCTGTATGAAGCCAATGCCCTGCATTTTCTATAGTTTCTATTTTACCTTTTGGAAAAGTATCATAAATTAATTTATAATCTGAATCTTTTATATAATTTGAGTTTTCCCCACGAATAAAAAGAGTTTCTTTTTCAAATTTATTTCCATTATTAAATCCACCCATAGAACTTAAATTTTCACTTAGAGCTTTTAGGTTTAATTTCCAAGAAAAAGACATATCGTCGTTTCTAAATAAATTTTTTAAAATAAATTGTCTAATAGGTTTATTTGCTATTTTTTGACTTAATAATTCATCGGCTTGTTCTCTTGTTTTTATCATTTTTAAATCTATTTTTAAAAGCATTTCGACAATATATTTATTAGATGTTTGATATTCTCTAGGTGCTATATCAACTACAATAAGTTTCTCAACCATTTCTGGATATTCAAATGCAAATTTCATACTTGCTTTACCGCCCATAGAATGACCTATTAGACTAGCTCTTTCTATTTTATTATCAATAAAAAACTCATGAAGATCTTCAGCCATAGAATCATAGTCATGAATATTATTATGAGGTGATTGACCATGATTTCTTAAATCTGGTAAGTATATATTAAAGTTTTCAGAAAATCTCCTTGCAATTGTAAGCCAGTTATCACCTGATCCAAAAAGACCATGTAAAATTATTAGATTTTTAGTTACAGTTGTATTTTTACTTATATTACGAAAAAAAAGCTTCATATTATTTTTTATAAATTATATCAGTTCAAAATTTTATTGTATTTTAGTTATAGACTAAAAGCCTTTGTTCACAATATTTATTGTAGATATTACTTTTTTATCCATAATCTCATTAGGTTATCAAAACAAGATTCTTCTAGGTCATAGCTATCAGGAATTTGTTTATCAGATGAGCAATAAGTAACAATTCTTGTTCCTGATGCTAATTTTTCAAATTGCTCAAAAATATAAGCATTATATTCATCATATTTTGAAACAGAAAGTTCTACAGCATAATCTATTCTTGGCCATATATCAAAAACATTTTCTTCAAATGAATTAAAAAAATAAAAAGCGTCATATTCTGAAAAATCTATATGCAATATATTAGAATGTATAAAATCAGCATTTTTAATATTATATTCTTCACTCATTTTTTTTGATATATCAACTAGAAATTTTCTTTGTTCTATACCTGTAAAAAGACCTTCTGTATAACTAGCACCTATTAGACAGAATTTTCCAGACCCCGAACCAATATCTAAAACTTTTGTTTCTGGTGTTTTTACTAATAATTCAGAGGCTTTTAAAGCAACTTCTAACGGTGTCCAATGAACATCTGATAATATTTTAATTGAATGAGGATATATGTTATCAAACTCATGATCATCCACAATTTCATTATGCTCGGTAAAAAATTTATGTAAAAGGGTGTTTTCTGGTTTAGTATTCATTTATTTTTAGGTACTCAATTATTTCTTTAATATTATCTTTCATCATAGCTAGATTATTTATTTTCATTTTTATTAATTCAGTTTCAATATTTTTATTAAAACCAGTAAGAAATACTTTGGTTCCAATTTTATTAAAATTATGAATTTCTCTTTCTAATTCATGAATGGCAGTTTCATCTATTACAGGTACTCTTCTAAAATTAAAAATAATAATTTTAGGTAATTTACTTATTTCTCTTAAAGTTTTTTGAATAATACTTGAAGAAGCAAAAAAGAATGCCCCTGAAAGATCAAAAATCATAATATCTTCTTTTAGATTTGGAAATTCATCATCAAAAAGTTCATCCGAATGTTCATCGTTATCTAATATTTCTATATTTGTCATTTTTGACATTCTTCTGACAAAAAGGAAAAATGATAAAAATACTCCTATTTGTATTGCGATAACTAGATCAAATATTATTGTTAAAAAGAATACCGTTAATAAAATAATTCTATCATATTTATTACTATTAAAAATAGCTATAAAGTCAGGTATTTCACTCATATTATATGCTACAACCATTAAAACTCCAGCAAGACATGAAAGAGGTATTAATTTTGCAATAGGAGCGGCAATTAACATTATTAAAAGTAAAATAATTGCATGAACCATTCCTGCAATTGGAGTTCTCCCACCATTTTTTACATTGGTAGCAGTTCTTGCTATTGCACCAGTAGCAGGTATTCCTCCTAACAAAGCTGAAGTCATATTTGCAACGCCTTGGGCAATTAATTCCATATTTGGTTTATGTTTTGCCCCTATCATACTATCTGCTACAGAGGCAGATAATAATGATTCGATAGCTCCTAAAATTGCAATAGTAAAAGCAGGTGAAATAGTTGAACGAATAATATCCAAACTTAAATTAGGAATTTTTGGCATAGGGATAGTATTAGGAATTTCTCCAAATTTTGATTCAATTGTATCAATATTAAGATCAAACAATTTACTTATTAATGTACAAATAATTATTGCTATTAAAGGACTTGGAATTACTGAAATTTTGTTTAAAAATTTTACTGATTTTGTTATTTTAGGAAAATAGATAATTATAATTATTGATAAAATACTAATTATTAATGAAAAAGGATTTATTGTATTAAAATGTTCAAAATAACTAAGCCATTTTTCTAAAAACTCTGAAGGTACTTTTTCTATCGAAAGACCAAAAAAATCTTTTACTTGAGTAGAAAAAATAATTACTGCAATACCACTAGTAAAACCGACTATTAATGAGTGTGGTATGTATTTTAGGGCATTACCTACTTTAAATAAACCAAGAAGAATTAATATAAAACCAGCTAAAAAAGTAGAAACAACAAGACCATCAAAACCATATTTTTGAACAATACCATAAACGATAACAATAAAGGCTCCTGTTGGCCCTCCTATTTGAACTCTGCTACCACCAAGAAAAGAAATGATAAAACCTGCAAAAATAGCTGTAATTAATCCTTTTTCTGGTGATACACCACTAGCTATAGCAAAAGCAATTGCTAAAGGTAATGCAACAATACCAACTATTATTCCTGATAAAATATCTTTTTTTAAATGATCAAAAGTTATTCCTGATTTTAATAATGTAAAAAACTCAGGAGTTAAATCTTCTTTTAAATTCTTTATTTTTTTTATCATATAATAGTATTTAAATTTAAACTGTCATCTATCATAGTTTGTATGCCAAAAACTTGTTTTTTTGATATTAATAGAGCGTCATCTAATAGTTTGAAAATATCTTTATCCGTAACCGAATAATAAACAATATTTCCTTGTTTTCTATATTTAACAAGATTTCTATTTCTTAAAATAGCTAGGTGTTGTGAAATAACTGATTGTTCTTGAGCTACAATATTACAAATCTCACTAACACTAACTTCATCATTTCTCAAGGAATCAAGAATAGCAATTCTTATTGGACTGGCTAAAACTTTAAAAAATTCTGCCTTAAAAACTCTTATTTTATCCATAATCCTATTCGTAAAATACATTAGTATATTAGAACATTATAATATACTTATTCTTCTTAAATGATTAAAAATTATAAACAAATGATTAAAAAAATTAAAAAGAAATTTAAGAAAAAAAGTAAGATGTCATAGATAACGAGCCATAAACATAACTTTCATTAAAAACTTCGAGTGAATCATTTTCATTTGTTGCTCCAAGAATATAAAGTAAAGGAAGATAATGTTCTGGCGTTTCAAATGCTAATTGAGTTTTAAAAGGATTTTTATCGTAATTTATAACATTCTTATAATCTTTTTTCAAAATAAGTTCCTTAATATTTTTATCAAAAGCTTCAGATTCTGGATAACCTGTACTATATGATGCAAAATTAGCAGTTCTTAAATTATGAACCACATTTCCACTACCTAATATTAAAACGCCTTCGTTTCTTAATGAAGAAATTTCTTGACCTATTTTATAATGTTCTTCAGGTGATAAATTAATATCCATACTAAGTTGATAAACAGGAATATCTGCTTTAGGGTACATTATATTTAATACTGACCAAGTTCCATGATCATAACCCCAAGAATTATCTTCTATTACTTTTGTTGATTTTATAATTTTTTGAGTTTCTTTTGCAAAATGAGGTGAACCATCAGAAGAATATTTAACTTCGTATAAGGCTCTAGGAAAACCATACATATCATAAGTCATTAGAGGTTTTTGATCTGATAAAACTCTAGTCTTTTCTGTGTACCAATGAGCTGAAATAACTAGAATTGCTTTTGGTTTTTCAATTTTATTCGCAATTCTTTCCCATTCATCAGTAAATTTATTTTTTTCTATCGCATTCATTGGCGAGCCATGACCAACAAATAATACAGGCATATTTTTCATAATATAAAAACTCCTACATATTTTAAAAATAAATCCCAGAGTACTGGGAACCCTGTTTGTATTAACACCAAAGCAAAGCTTTGGAAATAAAATAAATTATATCTTAAGTTTGAATATTATATATTTAAGATTTTTTATTTTTGTTTGCTTTAATGTTAATACAAACCTTGTTCTATCACTCAGTGAGCTATTTTCTATTCAAAAAATATTGTTTTACTTAATAAATTATCACTATAAATGTATTTTAAAAGTTCTTATATTACTAAATTTACATTTCTAATATATTCGATAAAAATACTTTGATATAATTATAATAATTGATAAAAATATTGAAGGTTATTTATGTATTATCCATTAAAAAAAGGGATTTATGCAAAACAGGCTCATTTAAATTTGCCTGAAAATACTTATGAAGATGAACACGGTAGAGATGGTTTTTTTGGTAAAGTTTCACATTTATATAGATTAAACCCTCCTACTGGATGGACAGACATAAAAGGTAATTTAAAACCTAGAGCATATAATACAAATCAAATAGAAGAAGAAAATACTCCTGTAAAAATATTATTTAATAGAGATGTTTCTATCTATACTTTAAAGCAAACAAAAACTATGGATTATTATTTTAGAAATGCTGATGGAGATGATTTATATTTTGTACATGATGGTTTAGGAGAAATAGAAACAGATTTTGGTGTTTTAAGTTTTAAAAAAGGAGATTATATTGTAATACCTAGAGGAACAACTTATAGATTAAAAATTACTAATCCTTCATATTTTTTACTTATTGAATCTTATAGTGAAATAAATCAACCTAAGAGAAATTTATTAGGTCCAAATGCCCTTTATGATCCGTCTTTAATTGAAACTCCAGAACCAGCTCCTATTCTTGATGGAAAAGAATGGGAATTAAAAATTAAAAGAATGGATGAACTAACCTCTGTTTTTTATCCTTTTAATCCTATTGATGTTATTGGTTGGAAAGGTGATTTAACGGCTTGGAAAATAAGTATAAAAGATATTTGCCCTGTAATAAGTCATAAAGCACATATTCCACCTAGTGTTCATACTAGTTTTTTAGCAACTAATTTTGTTGTTTGTTCTTTTGTTCCAAGACCAATAGAGACAGCAGAAGGTTCTTTAAAAGTTCCTTTTTACCATAGAAATATAGACTACGATGAAGTTCTTTTTTATCACGATGGTGATTTTTTTAGTAGAGATGGTATTGATTCTGGAATGATTACTTTTCATCCTCAAGGAATACATCATGGACCTCATCCAAAAGCTTTAAAAAATAGCATAACAAATCCTAAAAAAGAAACCGATGAATATGCAGTTATGATAGATACAAGAAACCCTCTTATTCCTACAAAAAATGCAGAAAAAATAGAAAATACAGAATATTATTTAAGTTGGAAAGAAAATAAATAGAAAATGGAAAATACTGATTTTATAGAAGCTTATGATAATGTGTTAACGCCTGATTTTCGTAAAGCCTTAATAACTAAATTTGAAGAAAGTAATAGAAAAGTACAAGGTGAAACAGGTTTTGGGGTTAATAAAAGAGCAAAAGATAGTTTGGATATAACACTGAATCTTTATCCTGAATGGAAAAAAGAACTAGATGAAATTGAAGCTATTACAAGAAAAAATCTTGTAACCTATATGAGAAAATATTATCATCTGATGACTGGAGCTGTATCACTTTTTATTCCTAATCCAGGTGGAGGAATGATGCAAATAACACCTGAAGTTTTAAATATAATAAATGATGATCTTTTTGAAGGCTTGATGAATAAAATTTATAAATTTGGAACTCTAAATCTTCAAAAATATTCAAAGGGTCAAGGTGCTTATCATCATTGGCATTCTGAAACTTATCCAAAACAAAATGATAAAGCAGAATCTTTACATAGAACTTTACTTTATATGCATTATTTAAATGATGTTGAAGAAGGAGGAGAAACTGAGTTTTTTTATCAAAATAAAAAATTAAAACCTACTGGGGGACAATTAGTTTTTGCACCAAGCCATTTTACTCATACTCATAAAGGTCATGTTCCAATATCTAATGATAAATATATTCTTACTTCTTGGATTCTTTTTAGAAGTGAAGCAGAGATTTATGGCAAATAAAGTTAGAAAATATAAAGAAAATTTAAAAGGTAAATATTATGTCGATAATACATGTATTGCTTGCGATAATTGCACTGGAATTGCAACCAATTTTTTTAAAATGAATGATCTTGAAGGTCATGCTTATGTAATGAAACAACCTGATTCTAAAGAAGAATTAGATTTATGCGAATATGCAAGAGAATCATGCCCTGTTGATGCTATAGGAAATAATGGTTAGTAATTTTAATATTAGTTTTCCTTGGAGAACAAAATTATATTTCAAATTAAAATCTTCTAAATAATTGCTAGGATAGCTTTAAAACTATTACTACACATAAATCTTTTATAATATTTTTTTTATAAATATTTATCTTATTATAATTTAACTCTAATCTTTCTACTATTAAAAGCAAGTTATTAAACAAAGTTAATATAATTACACAATGTATTAATTTTTAAGAGGTTTATTTTATGTCTGGTATCAATGGGTTTAGTTCACCTTTTGAAAATTTTGTTACTAAAAAAGAGATACCTTTAAAAATAATTACTAATGATAGTTTAAACGGACTTCAAAATATACCTAGAGATCAATTTTCTTTTAATAAAGTATCTGAAAAAACTATGCCAACTTTAAAATTTAATGATGGCCCTGCTTTTATTGAATACAAAGTAAAAAGAGGAGAGTCTTTGAGTGATATTTCAAAAAAATATTTTGGTAAATCTGATAATTATATAGAAATATTTAATGCTAATAAGGATAAGCTTAGAAATCCTAATGATTTGGTTATAGGAATGACTTTAAAAATACCTGTACCTATTGATAATTTAGAAAAAATAAAAGAACTAGACAAATCAGAACCTCCGATAAAAGTAGATGGTGATAAAAAAGATCTTCAGATTTCATCCCCAGTAAAAGAATTTAAAGAAATTACAGTAGGAAAAGGGGAATCTTTGAGTGCATTAGCTTTGCAATACTTGGGTGATTCTGAACTATATCCTGCAATTTTTGAAGCAAATAGAGATAAATTAAAAACACCTGACTCTTTAAAAGTAGGAATGAAATTAAACATACCAGTTATTGAAAAAAAACATA
>JBBTGK010000197.1:0-10756 GCA_038060635.1 Cyanobacteriota bacterium
CTGGTATAAAAATCACCACTATTTCTTCCAACTAGATCTATAAATTCTGGATAAATTATTCCATTTTTAAAAATATCTTCATCAATATGAAAATAAACTACTTCGCAAATTGCCAAGTTTCCAGAACCTCCGCCTTCTCCCAAACTAATCATATCTTTTAAAATACATTCCATTTGAAAAGGAGATTCTTTTACTCTTTTGGGCTTCACTTTTATAGAATCTATTGGATTTAAACCACTTTTTATAAATTCATCGATTCCTGTTTCATATTCTGTAGAAGATAAACTAACTTGTTCTACCATAGAATAAGTAACTGCCTGAATAACACATTCTTTGGTTTCCATTATATTATGATAAGTATCTTTAAAACTTCCATCTCTTATACGTTTAGACGCTGAAAAAGCTACTATAGGAGGATTTGCACCAAAGGCATTAAAAAAAGAAAAAGGTGATAAGTTATTTTTTCCATCTTTTGATATTGTTGAAACCAATGCTATTGGTCTTGGTGAAACACCACCCAGAAGGTACTTTTGAATTTCTAAAATAGAAATATCTTTAGGATTAATACTTTTCATTTTATTTTTATTGGTTCTAAAATTTCTTTTTTCATAATCATACTATAATTAGTCAAAAGTAAAAAGATAATAATATTGTGAATGTAAGTTTTTAGTTTACTTATTATTATATTATGTATAATCTATATAGTTTAAGATCTTATTATTTTTTACTGGAGAAAAATGTTTAATATTGAGCTTTTTATTGCATTAAAACAACTTAAAGCAAAATGGAGACAATCTGTACTTGCTATACTTACTGTAACTATAGGAGTAATGATTCTTATTTGTGCGTTGTCATTAACAAATGGCTTTGAAAAAGATTTAGTTGAAAAAATTCTAGGAAATAATCCTCATATAACAATAGAATCAGGTTTAACAGATAGAATTTATAAATATGAAGATTTTGAAAAAAAATTAAAAGAAATAAATGGCATAAAATCAGTTTCTTCTTTGATAAGAGGACAAGCTCTTATTAATAATGGTATAGAAGTAAAAGGTATTTTGGTAAATGGTGTTGATTCCAAAAAAGAAAATATAAACTCAGATATAAAAAAAAATATTATCAAAGGTCAGCTTTTAAATAATGAATCTAGTATTGTTTTGGGTTCTGAACTTGCTAGAAAAATGGGATTAATGCTTGGCGATAAAGTAAATATAGTTACAGGTGTTGGAACAATTACACCTATGCTAGTAACAGGTATATTTAGAGCTGATTTTTATGAAATTGATGTAAGAGTAGCATATATTAATTTAAAAACAGCACAAAAAATATATGATTTAGCTAATTCTGTAAATACTATTTCGGTTAAAACTGATGATCCTTTTTTAGCAGATTCAAAAGCTGAAGAAATTTTAGAAAAAATACCAGCTTTTAATGTAAGAAGTTGGTTAAAAGATAATAAAGCTTTACTTTCTGCTATGGCATTAGAAAAAAAAGTTATTTTTATTGTAATGATGTTTATAATTATTGTTGCAATGGTAGGAATTTCTAATCTTTTGGTAATGATTGTAATAGAAAAAAATTCAGAAATTGGTATTTTAAGATCTATTGGAGCAAGTAAAAAAAATATTAATCGCATATTTTTTTATCAAGGAATTTTTATTGGTTTGATAGGAATAATATTAGGTTGTATTTCTGGTTATTTATTTTCTTTGTTATTAGCAAAATATCCTATAAATTTACCAAATGATGTTTATATAATAAGTAATTTACCTATTGATATGCAATTAAACGATTTTATCTTTGTTTCTGTTTCAGCTTTTATTGTATGTTTATTATCTAGTATTATCCCTGCAAGAAGAGCGGTAAAATTAAATCCTGTTGAAGCAATAAGAAAAAATCGGTAATAATTTTTTTATATACCCAAATATAATTTATTTTCAAAAAGATATGAGCTTAAAACAATGTTAGTTTTAACCTATTTTTTTAACCTTTTCTTATTTTTATCATAAGCAAGATTTAATTTTTTTTTGCTACAATAGATTCTAATATATAAAATTAAGATATTAGGTTTTTAATTAATGAAGTTAAAAAATTTACTTTTTCTATCGTTATCACTTCTCACAATTGTAACATCTTGTACTGATAAATCATCTGTTTTATTAGATGTTCCTCAACAATCGGATAGTAATAATTCCGTATTGATGTCTTCTCAATGGGAAAATAGAAATGAAGGTAACGTTTCGGCTCTATCTACAAAACAACCCGATAAAGCAACAAATTCTGGTGGTCAAACAATAGGAAATCTTATAAGATTTGATCAATTTTCACCTAATCTATACAGAGGTAGTCAACCAGATGAAAACGATTTTATGACTCTAAGAGATAAATATAAAGTAAAAACAATTGTTAGCTTTAGAGGTGATGCTCCAGTAGAGTATTCTGAGGATGCTCAAGTTAAAGAAGAAAAAAGAATCGTTGAAAAACTTGGAATGAAATTTGTAAATTATCCAGTTCCAACATCAGGTGAAATAAAAAATACAATGCTTTCTAGTTATTTTAAGACACTTGAAAATAAAACAAATTTACCTCTTTATATTCACTGTTTTCACGGAAGAGATAGAACAGGAACAATGGCAGAAATGTATAAAATAAGAAATTCTGGTATTTCTGGAAAAAAAGCTGTAGATAACATGTTAAAATTTGGTTTTGTAACAAAGGATTATCCTATATTTACAAAGCAATTACTTTCAGCAACACAAAGTAGCTTAAAAAAATTATAGTAATTTGTTTTAAATTTTCTATATTAAAAAACTCATAAATGAAAAATTAATTTGTTTATGAGTTTTTTTATGTTTTTATAATTGAAAATAGACTAATAATTAAAAATTAAATCTTTTTTTAAATTAAAAAAAAATACTCTTGATATAAATCATTTTTTATTAAATTTATTTTGACTATAATTAATTGTATGTGTTAATAATTTTTAATTTTTCAAATTTATAATTATAAAGAGGTTTTTTTATGCAAACAGCAATTATTCCTAATAAAATGGTTCAAACTTGGAATGCTGATGTACATGCTATTATAGATACTTGGATATCTTATTATGTTACGCTTAACGAATTTAGTGATGCGGTTCTTTCAAAAGGACTTGAATATTCTAAATTGAATAAAGGAAGAGCTTGGATTGTTGATTCAAGCGATGCTACTGGTAATTTTTCTAAAGAAATACAAGAATTTATTGGAAGTGATATTTTCCCTGCATTTGCAAAAGCAGGCATTAAGTATTTTATAACTATTACTTCAAAAAATGCACTTACTAAGTTGACAATACGTAATTACTCTGCAAAAGCAGGCCCTAATGGTTTGCTTTTAGTTCAAATTGATAGTTTGGCAGATGCTATTGAGTGGTTAAAGAAAAATCCATAAGGTGATTTAAAATTAAATATATTGACTATTTATAGATTTTATTAGATTTATTAGGATAGTAAATATATTTAAATTATTTAATTTTTGCTCCTCATTGCTAACTTAAAAAACAAAAATATAAAAACTCTTTCTAAAAATCTTTTTTTGAAAAAATTTTTATAGCTCCTAATGTTGGTATTAAAGCCCACAACATCAAAAATATTATTGATAATCCCATTCCTGTCCAAGTTCCAAAAAACTTACTATAAACCGCTCCTGTATAACCCATTAAAATAGAAATATCTAATTTAAGCAAAACTATTATTCTAGCTAAATCAATTGGATTAAGGAAAGTAAGGATTAAAATAATTTTTTCCAAAGGATAATCATCAAACGCAAATAGTATAGTTAATATAAGTCCATCAAAAATTAATGCTGAATAAAACCAGATAAATAAAGAAATTCCCATTCCTTTTACTTTATCATTAGTAATTACAGATGATAAAAATGATAACCCAACAAAAACAAAAGTTAATAAAACGCCAACCATTAACAAATAAAAATGCTCAGTGCTAAAACCAGCAAATAATAATGGGATTCCAGTTCCTAATAAAAAACTTAAAGATAAAGATGAAGATAAACCTAAATATTCACCAATAATAATACTACTTCTACTAACAGGTTGAGATAATAATAGTTCTTTAAATTCTTTTAAATTATAAAAATACATTGTTCCAAAAACTATACTAATCAAAGGAACAAGTAACAGAACTATATTTAGTAAACTTATTGTGGCTTTAGAAACATCATTTCCTAAATAAATAATTCCAAAACTAAAAAGCATTAAAAAAAGAGCATAAATTATTACAACTTTGCTTCTTAATACATCAAAGATAATATATTTAAATAATTTATTTCTGTGTGTAGAAACATAGTTTCCTTTAGTGGAGTTAGTGTTAGACATAATTTCCTATTATATTTGCAATGGCTTTACTAAGTCTTGTTTCATTGGCATCGTATTTAATTTTATCAACAGTATTATCAATGTGTATTTTACCTTCCAAAATATAAATTATTCGATCTGCTATTTCTTCTACTTCACTAATAATATGAGAACTAACTATTATAAGTTTTCCCTTATTTTTTTCTTGAATAATCTTATTTTTTACATGTTCTGAAGAAATTGGATCTAATCCAGCGGTTGGTTCATCAAGAATAACAATATCTTGATTAAATAAAAAAGCTAAAACAGCACTAACCCTTTGTTTTGTACCACCTGAAAGTGTTCCCATTGGTTTATTATAAATACTAGCAATTTTTAATAATTCAATTAACTCTTCATCTAAGTCAGATTTTTTACCACGTATATCTTTAATCATCTCAATTAATTCTTTTACTTTAAGGTTTTCTGGATATTTAGCTATTTGAGGCATATATCCAATATTTTCTCTGTATTTCCAGTTATTTTTTATATTTTCATTTTTAACTAATATATCACCGCTATTTGGAATTACAAGTCCTACCATACTTTTTAGCAAAGTAGTTTTTCCTGAACCATTTGGTCCCATAACGGCAATTACATGACCTTTATCTAAAGAAAGATTTATTCCTTTTAAAACCTCAAGTTTTCCAAAAGATTTTTTTAAATTAGTAATTTTAATCATTTTCTAATTACCATAAGAGGTTTTTCATCAATAATTGTTTTGGGAATAAAAACGGGCATTACTTTTTCAGAAACATCAAGAATATCAACAAGTAAGCTGCGTAATAAAATAATTGCATGAGGGATCTTCTCAACAATCATAGAAAAAATACTAACAGGTCTATAAGGAATATCACCTATTTTATCTTTATTTAAATCATAACCTTTATATTTATCCCAATAATTTTTTTCAAATATATTGCTAGTAACACTTGTGTTTGAAGCATTAGTAGTAATATCAAAAGAGTTTCTAATAAAATTATTATAACTAAATTTATTACTATCACAACTAGAAGCAATTCTAAGTGCTTTTCCATTATTTATGAGGTTATTATTTCTAAAATCAATTCTATTAGAGCCTTCCATATATATTCCTACGGTATTTTTGTTAAAAAAATTATCTTTTATTTCACTTTTGCTTATTTCTTTAAGTAAAAGTCCATAAGAAGCAGATCCCCAATTGTTTTCAAATTTATTATTAAGCATTTTTATATTTTTGGTGTACATAACCGCAACACCAGCCCCATTTTTTATAAAAGAGTTATTAATATAATCATTACCATCAGAAAACATAAAATGTAATCCATATCGTATATTATTAGTGCTTATATTATTAGTAATAATGCTATCCTTTACAAATTCAAAATAAATTCCATCACGGTGTCCAGAAATATCATTATTTTTAATAGTTATATTATTACTTTTCCAAATATGAATTGCATTTGCAGAAGAAGATTCAGTTTTAGCTTTACCAGCTATTTTATTATTTTTAATAAAACATTTTTCAGAATCAGATAAATAAATAGCAAAAAAAGTATCAAATAATTTATTGTTTTCAATTAGACAATTTTTTGAACCATAAATTTTTATAGCGGCTAAATCTTTAATATTACTTATACCTGAGTTTTTAAACGTAATATTTTTAATGCTTACATTATCAGATTTTATAGTAAAAATCTCATGTATATATTCACCATCTAAAACAGGATTATTTTCACCTGTGATAGATATTTTTTTGTTAATTAAAATATTACCTTCTTTATAAGTACCTTCTTTTAACAAAATTTGATCTCCATCAAGAGAAACTTTTACAGCTTCTTTAAGTGATTTTATCGCCTCTTTTTGCCCTACTTTTATTAACTTTGCTTCAACAGGATTGTTTTGAATTATCAAGAAAAATATAGTTAATAAAGATAGATTTAGGATATATTTTATAATTTCAGACATTTTTTATTTCTTTTTCACTAAATCAATGATTTGATTCCAGTCAAGTATTTTACCATGTTTTTCTTTTTTAATTTTTTCAACTTCTTTTATATCAGCAAATCCTGTAAAATTACCTCCCATAGGACTTGGTAAATTTTTACTGTGTAAAAAATAAGCTTTTGTTACATCTATAAACTCAGGTGCTTTTGAAAAATTTGTTACAAGTAAGGTTTTAATTTTTTCTTGTTCTTCTTTGTTTGAATTATAATAATTAGCGGTACATTCAATAGAATCAAATTTAAATACTTTTCCTTTTTTAGTAATTATTTCAGCACCATATTTTTTATCCATAATAGTCATTTTACATTGAGTACATTGATCTTTACCATATTCTATATCTATTGGTTTAGTCTCTCCAGTACATGAAAATAAAGAGAAGGATAAAAAAGCCGTTAAAACTTGTAATTTTAAATTTGGTATTTTGTTAGCTTTATTTCGATTAAAAAACTCAAATAGAACTATAGCAAAAATCAAAAATCCAGCAATTATTATTGCTATTCCTCCTGCATCAGGATAAGAAGAAGCTGTAAAATTTAATAATTGTTTGGTTCCTATAACAGGTGGTTGATAACTCATTCCAGGTATTTTTATTGCAGCATGTGGGTCAAGATTATTTCCATAATCATAAGTCCAATTATAAAAGTCAAGAAGCCCTAAAATTCCTATTAAAGTTATGCTAGAAAACCAAATAAGTAAAATAGAAAATTTATTTTTAAATGCTACAAAAAAACCAAAAATAATCATATAGGCTAAAATGTAAGGCATATAAAATAATTCTTTAATAGAATTTACTTCTATAGTTTTCATACCTATATAATGATTTAAACCATTTATAGTCCCAAGATCTCCACTAATACTTGATATTCCTATTTTCATAGAAAGTCCTTCAGGATATTGAGGAGCTATTAAATAAATTTTCCATAATGGTAAAGCATAAGCAATCCCCATTACAATTGAGATTATTACAATTAAAATTCTTGAAATTTTTTTCATATTTTTATCATCTTAATAAATTATAAAAATTATACTTAAAATATAAAAGCTGACCTATATTTTTACTTTTTTAGGACAGCCCTATACTTCTTAAAACATTATTTACTGAGTAAAAATCAGTTATTTTTTATCTGTTTTACCTAAAGAAAAACTTAACGGAAGATTAGAGTTTTTAGGTGAAACTCTTATATAACCTGACATTTCTTGGTGTAAAGCAGAACAAAAATCGGTACAATAGAATGGATAAACCCCTGTTTTTTTAGGAGTCCATTTTGCAGTTGAAGTTTCGCCAGGCATTATTAATAATTCAGAGTTCTCATTACCTTTTACAGCAAAACCGTGTGGAACATCCCATTCTTGTTCTAAATTAGTTGCGTGGAAATAAACAGTATCGCCTTCTTTAACTCCTTCTATGTTATCAGGAGAAAAATGAGATCTTACAGTACTAAAGTAAACATGAACATCATTACCTTTTCTTTCAATTTTTGTTTCTTTTTCACTTTTAATTGCATAAGGATGTTTATTTTCTTCAAGTTTATAAATTTTCTTTTGGTTTTTAAGAATTACATCTGCTGGAACGGCTTGTGCATAATGTGGTTCACCAATAGTTGGAAAATCTAAAAGCATTTTCATTTTATCGCCAGATATATCAATAAGTTGAGCTGATTGGGTTAATTCTGGTCCTGTTGGTAAGTATCTATCTTTAGTAATTTTATTTAAAGCAATAACATATTTACCATAAGGTTTTTTTGTATCACCACCTGGAACTAATAAATGACCAATTGAATAATAAACAGGCATTCTATCTAATATTTCTCTGGTTGCTACTTTCCACTTAACAATTTCTGATGAAAGGAACATAGAAGTATAAGCATTTCCTTTATCATCAAATTCTGTATGTAAAGGACCTAAACCTGGTTTTTCTACTTCCCCTTCTAAAACCGAACTGTATTTTAAAACAGGAATTCCTTGTGCATCACCTTCAAAATCTTTATTTTCAATTGCTTTTTGCATTTTTGCAAAAGAGAAAACTGGTATTACACTAGCAAGTTTTCCAGCACCTACAATAAACTCACCTGTTGGATTAACATCAACTCCATGTGGAGATTTAGGACATGGAATATAATAAACCATACCTGGTACATCTTTTGGATCTAACATTTTTACTGTTTTTCTATTTTCAGAAAAAGCAGTATGTTTTGACTCATCAAGTTGATTATGAACATAATCTGAAGGAAAATCTTTTGCTTTTCCAGCTTTAACCGCTTCTTCAGCTTTTTTCCAATTTATAGCTAAAATAAAATCTTTATCTTTTTGACTTGCATTTGCTTCTAACATTGTATGCTCTTCTTCACTGTTGTAACAAGTAAAAAATGACCAACCATGAGAAACGCCTTTTCCAGAACGAGCTTTATCATAATCAAAACCTGGTAACATAATTTGGAAAGCTACGTCCATATTACCTTTATCTTTGTCCACTTTTATAAAAGAAGCCACGCCTTTAAAGTTTTTCTTGTATGAATTAATAGGAACATCGGTATTTTTACCTTGAGGAATACTAAATCTAGTATTAGATATTACATATTCGGTATTTTCTGTAAGGTAAGGAGAACCATGACTACCTGCTGTATTTGGTATTTCTAATATTTCAACAGTTTTAAAAGTACTAAGATCAATTCTTGCAATTCTTGGAGTATTATTTTCATTTATAAATAACCATCTTCCATCAGCCATTCCACCAGTCATTGATAATTGAGGATGATGTGCATCTCCCCAAGGAACAAAACCATGAGAGGTTTGTAACATTGGTTTAGTTTCTTCTGAATAACCATAAGCATTTTCAGGATTTTGAGAAAAAACAGGGATAACTTTTAATAATCTTCCTGAAGGAATACCATAAGCCGAAACTTGACCACTAAAACCACCAGACATAAAAGCATAAAGTTCATCCATTTTTCCAGGTGGAACATATACTTTTGAAGCGGCATCACTTCCAATAACATCAGTACTTTTTGTTTTAGTATCTTTTTTATCTGTACAACCTGTTGTTGTAATAACAAATGTTGCTAACAGTAATGTTGCACCCACTGAAATTTTTTTGGTAAGATTTTTTTTGCTAAATAGCATAATTTAATAAACTCCTGTTCAAATTATTTTAATTATTTTGTGTCGTTTGATCTTAAATACTCTAAAATTGTTCTTGCTGATTTTTCATCAATGGTTTGATCTGCCATTTGAGTCATATATTCACCTAAAAGTTTTTTGGCAGTAGGATCTTTTTGAGTCATTCCACTTGGATTCATAATCATATTCATAATCCACTCGGGTTTTCTTCTTAAAATTACTCCTTTAAGAGCTGGACCAACTTTTTTAGTATCAATGTTATGACATGCAGAGCATTTCATTTCAAATATTTTTTTACCTTCTTCAACAAGTTTTTTATCAAGCGTTGTTGGAATGGTTACGCTTTTAATTGGACCAACACCTTTTCCATCATCTATAGGCTCAGAAGGAGTTGCAACTGCTTGAGTTGAAGTTTCTTGTGTTGTTGTTGTTTTATCATTTTTTTTATCTTTAGTATCTTCTTTTTCACAAGCTGTTAAAAAAATATTAAATGCAATCATTGAAATAAAAATAGCTTTTGAGATTTTTTTTCCGTATAAATTTTTCATAATTTCCTTCTTTTTAGCTCTAAACTAAATGTTATATTAAACTATTAGGATTCCTAACAATATAATTTAACCATTTAAGTAATTTTTTTTTTATGATTCAAAACATAAAAAAAAGTTGATCTTAATCAACTTTTTTAGTTTTTTTAATTTTTTAGATAACTAATATCATTGTATAAGTTAGGGATTCATCAAACAGTTTTTATTGTAATTTTTTTTAAATATAGAAATTAATGATAGGTTAAAAAAATTAAAATGATTATAAATTTATTATTTTCCAATCTTTTATATTTCTTTTTGCAATTGAAAAATTAACACCAATTAAAGTAATTTCTTTTTTACTAGATGAATAAGCTTCATAATAATATTTTGATTCTATTTGTTCTAGGGCTTTTCTAGGGCTTCTACCTACTTTAAATTCAAAAATAAAAATATTATTATCTGTCTCTATAACAGAATCAATTCTCCCCTTTGATACGGACACTTCTGAATTTATACTTGTTCCTATTAATGTAAAAATAAGATGAAAAATAGTATGATAATATGCTTCTTTTTCGTCTAATTTACTTTCTTTTGGTAAAATTTCATTTGGTATTGTTCCAAACATAGAATTTAAAATATTAAAAAACTTTTTTAAATTTTTTTCTTCCAAACTTTCTATTAATTCATCTACAGATATTCCATTACTTTGCTTATTTTGTGTAAAATCATCTAATAA
>JBBTGK010000198.1:0-7959 GCA_038060635.1 Cyanobacteriota bacterium
CAAATAAAGATTCAAAAAGTGAAAATTTACCGCTAAGAATTTGAGTTCCATAAATACTTCCTACAGAACCGCCAGACCAAAGAATCATAAAAGGAACAAGAAAAAAAGCTACATAAGATCTTGTTGTTGCTCCAATTTCAAATCCATCACTAAAGTCTTGTACCCAAGCTCCTTTTGGAATTTTATCTAAATTTATTTCTCCTGCTACTAATTCATGCAAAAATAAATCATTAGATATAGAAAATGTTTCATTACAAACACTACAAAGAGCAAAATCTTTTTCTACATTTATTTCTCTTGTTTCCAAGATCTTTTCACATTTGGGGCAAAATAATTTCATATAATATTCAACAAGTTAATTTTATCAATTTAGTTTTTAGATTTTTAAGGTTGTTTTGGATTCATATTTTCAAAAATATCTTTGACTTTTTCTGGTGAAGAAAAATTAAAGCCAAAACCATCTCCATCAACAGAATGACCATTAGGTTGAGGCCCCCATAATAAAGCACCTGAAATATTTTCTTTTTTATATAAATCTAATCTTTGTTTCATTATTTGAATAGCTTTATCTTCATTTCTTTCAGAATTTATTTTTATACCAATTTCTCCTAAAAAGAAAGGTTTATTTAATTCTTTTGAGTGTTTTATATGATTTTTAAAAGTTTTTGATAATGAAGTTTCATCTATCAATTTTCCTCTATCATAAGTATAATCATGACCTGTTACAACATCAATATTTGGCAAACCATAAACATCTTTATAATCATGTCCTGCAACTCCTTTTGAATACTCATATTCTACAGGGCCAACAGTATAAGGAACGGCATCTGTTCCTAAACTAATTAGATGTCTAGGAATATTTGTTTTATTTGTTTTATCATAATCATTATAGATTTCTCTAACTTTTGTAGAAACATCATCAGCAAAGTCTTTTAAATTTTCATGTTTTGCGTCTGGTTCATTCATTAATTCTATCATTAGCATATTGTCTTTTGTCATTAATGCTTTTACAGATTCTTGAATATGAGGTAAATAATTATTTTTATAGTCATTTTTATACCAACTATCATCTTTTACTTTATTTTCTCCTTCTTTTTCACAATGTTGCCAATGATTACCAAAAACAGGAACAAATTTTAAATCAAGTCCCATTTTTTTTGAAGTATCTAATATTTTTGTATAATTTTCAACAGGTTCTTTACTAAAAGCCATAAATCTTACTGTATTTGCACCAGAATCTGAAATAAGTTTTAAGGTTTTTTCTAATTCAGCTTGATTATTTGCAACAGAAGGAAGATCATAAACATTTAGACCTGACATCTTAAATTCTTTATTATTAATCATTATTTTGCTATTTTCAGAATAAGCAACACCTTTATCATTAGGTATTTTTGCAGGAGATTCATAAGACCAATTATATAATGTTTTAGAATTTTTCACGACTGATGAAACTTTTCCATCTATTAGGGAATTATCGCCTTTTAAAATTTTATCAGAACTTTCAGGAGAAATTTTATACAAAAAGAACTTATTATCTTTAGAAACTATTGCAGAAGGAAAAGAAAGATTTTTTGCAACAGATTCAGCGTCAGAATATTTATAAAAAGAGTTACCTACTTGAGCTTTTCCAGATAATTCTGAATTACTAACTTTTTCTCCTAATCCTTTTAACCCTTCACTATTTTGTATATTTAAAACTTGATTATTATTATCAACAAATTCAAAAACTTTAAAATTAGGATCTTTTGAAAGCTCTTTAGGATTTTTTATAAGATTTGCATCAGCTAAATAATAAAGGTTATCTTTTTTTACTATTAATTCAGCACCAGCTCTATTTTTTGCGACAGCTTCGGCATGTTCTATTTTAGAAAAACCATTTCCGTTTCGTGATATTCCACTTAACTCTGAATTACTTAGCATTCTTATATTACACATATTATTACAACACCAAAACTAGATAAAAATTTTATCAGAAAAGAAAATAGCTACAATAATTATTATAGTAACATTTTTTAGAATCTTGTTAAAGTAAAATAGTAAGAAATTTTTGTATTAATAGTATCATAAAAAATTGTTAGCTCATTAATTAATTAAAAAACTTCATGTCTTTTTCTATAGTTAAAAATAATTATTTTTTTACTGTATAAGCATTATGAATAGGCTAATATATATGTAAATAGAAAAAAAACTATTATTTTATTATTCTAATAAGATTAATTAGTTTTAAATTGTTGTTGTTATTTTAAGAAAAGAAAAATTATTTAATGAAAAGTATTTTTGGTGTTGAATTAAATGAAAAATCATCGTGTGGCGTTGGATTTGTTGTAAATAGAAAAAATCAATATAGTCATGAAATTGTAAGTGATGCCTTACATGCTTTAGGTTGTGTTGAGCATAGAGGAGCATGTGCGTCTGATCAATTAACAAGTGACGGTGCTGGTATTATGACAGAAATACCTTTTGAGTTATTAGGATATGAAAGAGGAACTGTAGCGGTTGCAAGTATTTTTATAACAAAAGATATGGAAATGCAACGAAAACTACTAAATATTTTTGAAAGTACATTTAGTTTTTATGATATGGATATTTTATCTTATCGTACTGTACCTGTAAATCCTGCTATACTTGGAGAGCAAGCCCTAAAAACTATGCCAGATATAATTCAGGCTATTATAAAAAGACCGACATATTGTAATACCGATACATCTTTTAATAAACTATTATATACTGCCATTCGTACCACTTTTACAAAACAAAAGAAACTTGCCTCAACACCTCAGTTTTTTCTACCTTCTCTTTCTGTTAATACAATTGTCTATAAAGCGCTCACAAAATCTGATGATTTAGAAAAATTTTATCCTGATTTACAAAACCCAAGATTCAAAAGTAGATTTGCGATGTTCCATAGAAGATTTAGTACAAATACAGTTACTTCATGGGATAAAGCACAACCGTTTCGTTTAATTGCTCATAATGGTGAAATAAATACAATAGATGGAAATAGATCTTGGGCTTATTCAAGAGAAAAATCTATGGGCTTACCTCGTAATGAAGTTATTACTCATGAAGGGATAAGTGATTCTGGAACTTTAAATGAAATGGCTGAAGCATTGATGTATAGAAGTAGTTTGCCTCATATAGAAGATGCAATTGCCTTAATGATACCTCCTTCTGATAATAAAAACCTATTTTATAAATTTTGGAGTAGAGTAATGGAACCTTGGGATGGGCCTGCTTTAATTACTTATTCTGATGGTGAAATTATTGGAGCAAGACTTGATAGAAATGGTTTTAGACCTTGTAGATGGACAGAAACAGAAGAACGTTTTTATTTATCTTCAGAAGCAGGTTCTTTTAATATTGCTGAAGAAAATATTATTGCCAAAGGTGCTTTAGGTGCAGGGCGTTGTGTAAATGTAGGTTTGAATATAGGTGATATTGTATTTAAAGATCCTAGTGAATCACGTGAAAATTATAATGTAAATTTTGATACCAGATTGTATAAACTTGGATATGCAAAACCAAAATCTAAAGATTATGACTCTAATAAAAAGTTTTTATTTAATTATACCGAAGAAATAGTAAATAAAATCTTAATTCCTATGATAAACGAAGGAAAAGAAGCTATTGGATCTATGGGTGATACAGCAAGACCTGCAATTTTATCTGATGAAGTTCGTTCATTTTTTGACTATTTTTATCAAAATTTTGCTCAAGTAACAAATCCACCATTAGATTATTTAAGAGAAAAAATGGTTACAGAACTTTCTGTTTATGTTGGTTCTAGACCTAATATTTTTGCAAAAAAAGAGCTTATTCCTCCTCCTGTAGGATTAGAATTATCAAGTCCTATTTTAAGTTTAGGGCAATTAGAACATATTTCAAATCTTGGAAAAGATGAAAATTCAGATACTGGAATAAATTCAGAAACTATTGATATAACATTTAAAAGACAATATGGTGTTGTTGATTTTAATTCACAATTGGATAATATTGCCAAAAAAACTATTGATGCTGTAAAAGATGGAGTTTCAATAATTATTCTTTCAGATCGTAATGCAGATTGGGAAAATTTACCAATTCCTGTTTTAGTTATTCTTAGACATATTATAATTGCCTTAGATAAAGCAGGAGTTCGTTTAAAAGTATCTATTATAGTTGATTCGGGTCAAATTTATACAACTCATCACATGGCTACAATAGTTGGTTTTGGAGCTTCAGCAGTTTGTCCATACTTAACCTTACAATTTGCCAGATATGATTCAATTAACTCTGTAAGTAAACTTGATGCTGAAGAAAAAGAAAAAAATCTAATTAAAGCTTTTGAATCAGGATTACTTAAAGTTATGTCAAAAGTTGGTATTTCTGTTGTAAGAAGTTACCAAAGCTCAAAATTATATACCATAGTTGGTTTAGATAAAGAATTTAGTCAAATTTATTTTAGAGGAGTTCCTTCATTAATAGGTGGTTTGGGATTAAATGAAATTGTCGAAAATATAATAGAACAAGGTAAAATATCAGAAAAAGCTTTGACTGAAAATAAACTTATTCATAATTTTCAGTTTAGAGAATTTAATAAAGGAACTATGGGTGAAAAACACTCAATGACTGCACCAAGATCAAAAATAGTTCATAAAATGCTTGATAATCCTAAAAACATGGAATTATATAATGAATATTTAAAATCTTTTGAATCTGATTCGCCAATAAATATAAGACATTTACTTGATTTAAAAAAATCTGAAAACCCCATTCTTTTATCAGAAATTGTTCCTGTAAGTGAAATTCTTAAAACTTTTGGTTCAGGAGCAATGTCTTTTGGAGCAATAAGTGCAGAATCTCAAAGAGATATAATTCTTGCAATGAGAGAAACAGATGGAAGAAGTAACAGTGGTGAAGGTGGAGAAAACCCTTATTATTATACAGATGGGATAACTTCTAGGATAAAACAGATTGCTTCAGCTCGTTTTGGCGTAACAGCTAACTATCTAATAAGTAGTGATGAATTTCAAATTAAAGTTGCTCAAGGAGCTAAACCTGGTGAAGGTGGTCAATTGATGGCTATAAAAGTAAATGAAGATATTGCAAAAGCCAGACATTCTATGACAAATGTTGATTTAATTTCACCACCGCCATTACATGATATTTATAGTATTGAAGATTTAAAAGAGTTGATTTATGAATTAAAACAACTAAAACCAGATTCTAAAGTAAGTGTAAAACTTGTTTCAGGTGCAAATATAGGAACTATTTCAATAGGAGTAGCTAAAGCTGGTGCTGATATTATACATATTTCTGGTGGAGACGGAGGAACAGGAGCCGCAACACTAAGTTCTATGAAACATACAGGGTTACCATTTGAATTTGGTCTTATAGAAGTTCATAATGCTTTAATTGAAAATAATCTAAGAGATAAAATAGTTTTAAGAACTGATGGGGGGCTTCATACAGGCAAAGATGTTGTTATGGCTGCTCTTATGGGAGCAAATGAATATGATTTTGGAAAATTACTTCTTATTGCCGAAGGATGTGTAATGGCAAGAGTATGTGAAAAAAATACTTGCCCTGCTGGAATAGCAACTCATGATCCTAAATTTAAAGCTAGATATAAGGGAAATAAAGATAAAATTGTAACCTTACTTAATTATATTGCAGAAGATGTAAGAAATCATCTTTCTTTGTTAGGATTTAATTCTCTTGAAGAAATTGTAGGAAGAAATGATTTACTTAAAGTAAATTCAAAACATTTAGATTTAATAAATAAAAAGAAGTTAGATTTAAGTTTTGTAATAAGAGATAGTAAAAAATTTGATAATAGTCATTCTCCTGCTTTTTTTGAAGGAATAAATGTTTTAAATCAAAAAATCGTTTCTGATACTATTATTGCAATTGAAAATAATATAAATGTTAATTTAGAATATGATATAACAACAAAAGATAGAGGAATTATTTCTACTTTAGCAGGTAAATTAGCTAATAGAAACCATATTAATCATTTAAATAATTTGGATAAAAGTAATGGAAAAAAATACTCCCCTTTTACAAGTGATATAAATATTATTTTTAGAGGAAGTGCAGGTCAAGGTTTTGGGGTTTTTATGGTTACAGGAATAAATTTAAATTTATTTGGTGAAGCAAATGATTCTGTTTGTAAATCTATGTCTGGTGGAAAAGTTACAATTTTACCATCTTTAAAAGCCAAATTTAAATCTGAAAAAAATGTAATAATTGGAAATTGTGCTTTATATGGAGCTACAGCAGGAACTCTTTATGTATCAGGTATTGCTGGTGATAGATTTGCTGTTCGTAATAGTGGTGCAATAACAGTTGTTGAAGGAACAGGTTTGCATACTTGTGAATATATGACAAATGGAACAGTAATTGTACTTGGTAATACTGGTAAAAATCTTGGTAGTGGTATGACAGGTGGAAAAATTTATTTATTTGGTGAAGCAGAAGAAAGTGTAAATACTGAATATATAACTAAATATCCTATTGATAAAGATGATTATTTAGAATTAAAAGAAATAATTGAAGATTATTATAAAGAAACAAATAGCAATATTGCCTTATCTATTATTAATTATTGGGATGATTTAAAAAATAGATTTAAAAAATATTTACCAATTAATGTTGTAAAAAATCTTGAAAAAGTAAAAATTAGTCTTGAACAGGATTTTAAAGATTAACGGATTCAGGATATTAGGATATTTATTTTTTTGAATAAAATAAAATAAAAACAGAAGAATAATATTATATCGAACAAAAAAATGGATACTTATTTAGATAAATTTTCTATTAAAGATTTTTATTGATTAGCAATATTTTTTATATGATAAAAAATATTTCATTTATTACATAAACTTTAATAAAAAATATTAATTTTTTTCCTTTTTGGCTTTATAATTATACATTTAGAAATTCTTTAAAGAGGAATGTATTTTGGCTGAAGTTGTTCTAAGAAACATTATTAAAAATTTTAATAATGTACAAATAATAAAAAACCTCACTCTTGAAATAAAAGACGGAGAGTTTCTTGTTTTAGTTGGTGGTAGTGGTTGTGGTAAATCAACTACACTAAGATTAATAGCAGGATTAGAAGATTGTAATAGTGGCGATATAATGATCGGAACTCGAAGAGTTAATGATTTACCGCCGAAAGATAGAAACATTGCAATGGTTTTTCAAAACTATGCTCTATATCCTCACATGACCGTTTATGAAAATATTGCCTTCGGACTAAAAATAAGAAAACTTAATGCCAATGTAATTAAGAAAAAAGTTGATGAGGCAGCAGAAATGCTTTCTTTAAAAGAATATTTACATAGAAAACCAAAAGAGCTTTCAGGTGGTCAAAGACAAAGGGTTGCTTTAGGAAGAGCTTTAGTAAGAGATTCTGAAGTTTTATTATTTGATGAACCATTAAGTAATTTAGATGCAAAATTAAGAACTGCAACTAGAACAGAAATTAAAAAATTACATCAAAAAATTGGAACAACTTCTGTTTATGTTACACATGATCAAGTTGAAGCTCTTACAATGGCAGATAGAATTGCTATTATGAAAGATGGTATAGTTCAACAACTTGCTACTCCAAAAGAAGCTTATGAATTTCCAGCTAACCTTTTTGTTGCTGGTTTTATTGGCAGTCCTTCAATGAATTTGATGAAAGTTACCTTATCAGAAATACATGAAGATTCGATTAGCATAGTATCAGATGGTTTACATCTAAAGTTACCTTATAATTCTAATATTATAGATATTTCTCCTTTTAAAGGAAAAGAGTTAATTTTTGGTGTAAGACCTGAACATATTTATATTCCAACATCTAATGAAGATAATCAATTTACTTCATTACAATCATGGGTTGAAGTAGTAGAGCCATCAGGTTCAAGAACTTATATTCATTCATTAGTTGGAAAAAAACATAACATAACTGCTGAACTTGAAACAACTAAT
>JBBTGK010000199.1:0-14091 GCA_038060635.1 Cyanobacteriota bacterium
TGAAAACGAAATGATTAAAAAAATACTTAAAAAAGAATATTTTATTCTATTTCTTTTCAAAAAATTAAAAAACTTATGTACCATTATTAAAAAACTTACTACTTATTATTTTGAATATTATTCGTCATTATCTTTTGATATTTCAATTCTGTCAAATTTTTTGACCAAATCATCATAAGTATCAACTTTAAGATCTGGCCCTAGGCTTATAAGTTTAAATTTATTATCTTCTTCTTTTAATATATATTCATTTCCCCAAGGATCTTTACCTCTTTTAGTTCCCCTAGATTCTTTAACATCTTTTTGGATAAATTTGGTTATATTATCTGGATAAATACCTGTTTCTTGTGCTTTCATATTTAGTTTTAGTATTATAAGGGTCATATCTTGATCGCATCTGGCTATTTTTAAAAAATTGAAAGAAAAACTTTTGATATATAAAAACTTGTTATTAAAAGATTCTGTAAAAATATTTTTAGAAATATCAGTAAAAATAAAAGGAATCACAGCTAATAAAAAAGCAAAAATAAATAATACATATTTAGATTTAGAAAGAGATTTATCTAATTCTTTTCTAATTTCTGAAGGATCTTTTATTTTGTCTTGATTAAATAACTCAACAATTTGTTCAAAAATACTTTTCTTTTTTTCAACTTCTATTTTTACATTAGTCGATTCTTTTATATGAATAACTTCTGTTTTTTCTGGAATATATTTATCAATCGCTTTTTTTATTTCCCATAAAACAATTTTATATGGAACATAATATCTTTCTTTTTCACCTTCATAGATTGTTTCAATATAATCGTTATCATTAGATACATTGAATTTTATTTTATTAATAAAATCATAAAACATGTGGATATAAGATATTTTATCTTCTTTATAAAATACAAATGATATTCTTATATTAGATATTACAAATATTCCTTTTTGACTATCTTTTAAACAATCAAATGCTTCAAAATCTTTTTCTCCAAAAGAATTTACATTTTTTATATTATCAATAGCATCTTTTAGTGTTAACTCTTGTTCCATAAAAAAAACTTGCCTCTGTGGTTGTTTGTATTAAAATTTTATTACTAAATAGAAAAATTGTATATATTTAATTTACTTTAAAGGCAAAAAAAATATAGATACAAAATAATTGATTAAGATCAGTTTAATTAAGGGTTATTTTTCATTTAAGTACTAGCAAGAAATTTTTTTTTTTTGTGATAATATTAATTGAGAGTAATTTTTTGATTAATTTAAATAAGAGGTTTTTATAATGGAAATACCTAGAAGTATTCAAACAAGTCCAGTTGACACGACTAAAACGGTTGTTCCTGCAAAAACAGAAGGAGTTCAAACACCAAAAACAGAAGATGTAGCTGTTAAAGATACTAATTTTGCGGATGGATTAAAATCTGAATTAAAAACTACCGTAGAAAAAGGTGCTTTGCCTAGTGAAGGTGTTAAATTTGAAGAACCTCCTGTTCAAGAAACACCTAAAACAGAAATTAAAAATCAAATAAGTGCTTTGTTTGATGGTAAACCAGCTTTATCTTTTACTTTAGAAGATCCAAAATTACCAGAACTTCAAACATCTGAATGGAAAGGATACAACACTGATGTAAATACATCTGTTGCAAATGCTTTTGAAGAAAAAACAGCTAAAAAAATACCTGTAATATCAAGTAGTAAAGTATCAGCTTTGTTAAAAGCAATGGGTGCAAATAAAGTAGAAGATTTACAAGGTGCAGTAGGTGCTAAAGCTGATAATCAATTTGGACCTGAAACTTATTTTAAAACAAAAAATCATGTATCTGGTCAAATAAATCAAGT
This sequence comes from Cyanobacteriota bacterium, assembly GCA_038060635.1. Taxonomy (GTDB): domain Bacteria; phylum Cyanobacteriota; class Sericytochromatia; order UBA7694; family JACMQJ01; genus JBBTGK01. The sequence continues at coordinate 1,828 of JBBTGK010000199.1, forward strand.
TAAATCAGTTGATGATATGAACAAAATAAGTTCTATGCTTGGTTTGATGGGTAAAGATCCACAAGTTGATCAAATGAAAACTGTTCTTACTGAAAGAATAAAAATAACTCAAGATTTTACATCTACAAAAGAAGGCTTAAATAACTATTTTAATGATGTTAATGGTATTCTTGCTCAAGCAAATCCTCAAGATTTAGACTCTCTTAATAATGCTTCGCAAAAATTAGGCGAAAGTTTTACAAAATTACCTGATAACATAAAAGGAAACTCACAAGCAGTAAATGCTAATACTGAAGCATCTGCTAGAGTAAACCAAGCAATAGCAACTTTAAAAGGAGATCTTGAAAAATCTAAACAAGCTTATGGAAGTGAAGTTTCTTGTATTGCTGATGAATCAGTTAATAATGCTCTTACTACTGGCGATAAAGGTAAACTTGATGAAGGTAAAGGTAAAATAAATGGACTGGATGCAAATTTTGCTAAAATAAAAGATTCTGATGAAGCAAAAGCTGCTAAGCAAGGTGCTTTTTCTAAAATGGATGATGCTGGTGCAAAAATAGATAGCATAAAAGCATTAAATGATAAAAAAGAATGGTCTCCTGAAGAAACAACAAAAGCTCAAGATTTAGCTAAAGGATTGCCAGATGGTAAATTTAAAGCTGATTTTGGTAAATCAATAGATTCTCATATTGCTGCAGCAAAATTGAAAGCTGAAAATAAATCTAATTTAGAAACTACAACAAAAACAGGTTTACATGATGTAGTTGGAAATGGTTTTTGGAACCTTGAAAATAAAGATGGTGTAAAATCTATGTTCCAATTAGTAGCAAAGCAAGGATTACTTCCTGATGCCATGAAAAAAATGAATGTAGAAGACCAAACAAGAGCTATAAATACTTTAACAAAAGATGCTAGTTTTGATCCTAAGAGCCAAACATCTTCTGATAAATTTAATATTGATATTGCAAAAAGTATTTTCCAAAATCTATCTAGTGTTGCTAATGTTGATAAAGAAGTTAAAAATTCATCTAAACTTAAAGATGCTCCATCAGCATCATTTGATAATCATGCCTTAGATTCAAAATCTTATGTTCAAGGTCTTAAATTCTCAATAGGTTCTGATAGAATTGGAAGTGAAAGAGAAGCTGCTTTAACAATGATAAGAGGCGTTATGAATGGAGAAGCACCTAAAGAAGTTCTTCCTGCTTTATCAAGATATGAAATACATGATGTATCTAAATACCTTGAAAAAAATGGTAAAAATGGTGAAAAAGATCAATTTTTAGGAACAATTTCTCAAGCCTATAATAATGGACAATCAATAAATATTGATAGTTTAGGTAAAGGTGATAAAGCAAAGATAATTAAAAATGTAATGGATACAAATCAAGAAACAGGAAAAGTATCTGATTTACTTAAAAAATCTGGAAAAAGTGTTGTTCTTGAAACAGTGAAAAGTCAAAATCTTTCAGATGCTCAATTATCAACTATAGGAAAATCTTCTAATGCTGGTGATTTAGTAAGTGATGCAGGAGTTTCATCTAAAGTTCTTACAAGTATGATAAAGACATATAATAAACAAGATGGTTCTGTTAAACTTGAAGACATAAAAAAATTCATTGATCAATCTTCTAAAAGTGACTGGGATGCAGAAAACAATGTTAAGACTATGAAAACTGTTCTTGGTTCATTAGGAGATGGAAAAGATAGTGATTATGCTAAATTCCAAACTTTATCTCCAGCTACGCTTGATAGAATAAGAGATATAGCTAGATCTAATCCTTATCAAAATAATTATTAATTAGATTTCTCTAAAAAAAACTCCTTAGCAATAGGGAGTTTTTTTGTTGTTAACAAAAATTAACACACCCTTAATGTTTTTGTTTTGTTAAATTCTTCAGCTTTTATTAAATTTTTAATAAAAAAAATTTTAAATTTAGTGATGAAAGTAGATTGAGATATTAAATAACACATGATATACTTATCCTTAGTACTTTAATTTAAGCTAATGGCGAAATCTTTGTTAAAGCTTTTTTTAAAAAAAAATAATTATGTAAATCAAAAGGAATATTTTTCCAATGACTTTTACTGTTGATACAACTTTAGGTCAAAAGGTACTTGATCTCACTACGCAAAGGCACCAGATGCTTGCCAATAATATTGCGAATGTGAACACACCTAACTATAAAAAGAAAGACCTTTCTTTTGCACAAACTCTTGAGCTTATGGCTGAAAGAACTAAGTCTGTTGAGGTTAATACTCCCCCAGATTTAATGATTGATTCTGCCGCAGATATTAGTAGAGGAAAAAGATTAACTTACCTACATGGAAACGGTGGAGGAGATAAGGGTGTAGAATTTAGTAGAAGTGATACTTTATTTGACTATGATTGGTTTAAACAAGGTGCAGAGTTAGACATAACTCCCAAAACTAAAAATCCTACAAAATCAGATATGATAAATGAAACAGGTGCTATATTCACTAGTAGTAAAAGCTCTGAAAGACTTGATGGAAACAACGTTAACATAGACTTAGAAGTTGCAGAAATGATAAAAAACACAAGTTTTTATAATATGCTTTCTTCTATAGTCGCAGGTGATTTTAGGGTATATAGAACTATTATAAGTGCTAGATAGTAAAAAGGAGCTTTTTTAATGACTTTATTTAATGCTTTAGCTGTTAGTGCAACAGGTATGACAGCAAACAGACTTTGGATCGATGTTATTGCTAACAATATATCAAATGTTAACAGTATAAAAGCTGATGGTACACCTTATCAAAGAAAACTACCTCTTTTTACTGAGGTTTTGAAAGATATTGACCAAGAAATGGAACATGAAATGGCTGATTTTAATTTTGGAACAGACCCTGGAAAAACAATGGGTGCTGGTGTTCAATCTTATAAAGTAGTAGCAGATAATGCACCATTTAAATATGTTTATGAACCAGGAAACCCACATGCTGATAAAAATGGTTTTCTTCAAAAACCTAATGTGGAAGTTATTAATGAAATGATTGATATGATAGCAGCAAATAGAGCTTATGATGCCAGTGTTCAGGTTGCAAATGCAGCGAAAGCAATGGTTAACAAAGCATTAGAAATAGGAAAATAGAGGGTAAATAAATGGCAATTACTACAGGTGCAATTGATGGGTTTTCTTTTGAAGCTTCAAAAGTAACAAAAAGCCAATTGCCTCTTTCTTTTGAGAATAAAGATATTCAAAAAGTTGATGCTTCTCCATTCATAGAGATTCTTAATGGAGTTGTTGATGATTTTGAACATAGAAATAAATTAACACTTGATATGCTTAGCGGAAAAGATGTGGACGTTCATGCTCTTATGATTGCTCAAGCACAAGTTGATATGGTTAGTAACTTAGCTTCAACCATAACAACTAAAATATCAACGGCATATCAAACGCTAATGAATATGCAAGTTTGATTTTCCGTTTATTATCATTTTTACCGTTATTATAAAATTATGGAGAGAAATTAATTTATGGCAGTTGAAGAAGGCGAAGTTGGTGGCGGCCTTTTGGCAAACCTGACCGGCAGGCAAAGAATAATAGCAATAGGATCATTTGTCGCAATCGTTATTTTGCTGATAGCACTTATTGTTTTACTTATGGGCCAAAAAGGTGATGACAAATTTGTCGTTATTATGAGAGATTTACCCCCTAAGTCTATTGGTCAAGTTGTAGAAAAATTAAAAGAACAAAGAATTACTTATGAAATAAGAGATGAAGGTAAGTCTATTGCTGTTGAAAAAGGTAAAAAAGATGAGGCTATAATTGGTCTTTCTATGTTTAATTTACCTCATGATGGTAGAGTTGGCTTCGAGATTTTTGGAGATAAAGCAAATGGTATGTTGAGTACTGACTTTGAGAAAAAAGTTGCTTTACAAAGAGCTATGAATGGTGAGCTTTCAAGACTTATCCAAAAAATGAATGGTATTGAAAGAGCAGAAGTTATGATAGTTGTTCCAGAACCTCAATTGTTTCAAGAACAACAATTACCTACAACGGCATCTGTACTTTTGAGACTATCTTCTGGTGGTGGTTTTTCTCAAGAACAAATAGAATCTATTACAAACTTAGTTTCTAGTGCTGTACCTGGATTAAAACCTGAGAATGTTACTATTTCTGATACAAATGGAAAAGTTCTTGCTGCTGGTCATGGATCTGGTGAAACAGATTCTTCTAAAGCAGGAAAAGAACTTAATAAACAATTTGAAATTAAAAAAGATGTTGAATCTAAATATGAAAATAAAATTGTTGAAATGTTAGAAAAAATAGTTGGCCCTGGACATGTTAAACCAAAAGTTTCTGTAACGATGAATTTTGATTCTATCCAAAAAAGAATGAGAACTATGACTCCTGTTTTAGATTCTGATAAGAAACCTATGGCTATTGCTGTTAAAAAGCAATATGAAAGAAATAGTGAGCCAAAAGGACAAACTGATGGAGTTAACGGTGCACCTGGTGTTATTTCTAATACAAATACAAATACACCTTTGGCTGCAAATGGTACAAATACATTGCCAGCTTCTCCTATGACACCTGTTTCTGCTGGCCCTGGAAAACCTACTCCACTTCCAGGATATGCAATTAATGATAAAGATTCTGAACAATTAACAAATAATTTTAATAATGAAGAACAATTAGTAACACCAGCTATGGGATCAATCCAAAAAATGAGTGTTGCTGTTACTTATCAATACGGAACTCCTAAAGCTGAAGGCGCTGAAGAGGCTGAAGGTGTTAAAAAACTTAAAAATGATGAAATAACAGATTTAGTAAAAAACACTGTAGGTCTTGATGCTGCAAGAGGCGATAGTATAAAAGTTCAGGAAGTAGTATTTGATGACACAATTCAAAAAGCACTTGCAGAACAAATGTCAAAAATGGATGCTTCAAAAAGACTTATTCCTTGGTGGGTTGCACTTATTGCAGGTCTAGTAGCCTTAGTGGTTGGAGCTGGAATCGGTGGAGCCTTGTTAAGCAAGAAGCCACCTCCTCCTGAGTTAGCTGGTGGATTTGCACCAGTTGGTGGTGAGTATGCTTCAATACCTGCACCAGGAACACCTCCAGGTGGAGCAATTCCACCTCCAGGTGGTGGAATGCCTGAAGTTGCAGCACCTCAAGATAGAGTTGAAGTAGCCAGAGCACCTGTAACTCCTCCTCCTGATAACCCTTTTGGATTTTTATATGGTATAGAAGCTGAAACAGTTGCAAACCTTTTATCAAGTGAAAGATTACCAACATTAGTTGCAGTTCTAGCACAACTTGATCCTGGTCAAGCGGATGAAGTAATAACATTACTTAATCCAGAAGTTCAAAGTGAAGTAAGAAGTAGATTAGCTAATAATCCAGTTCTACCTCCTATGACACAAAAAATGGTTAGTCAATCATTAAAGAAACGTTTACAGACACTTAGTGCAGCATAAAAAATAGTTGAAAATATAGATCGGGAAGTCCTATTTGGAGTTCCCGGTTTCTTATTCTCATACTTATTGCTTAAAGCAAATTTTTGATAAAGGCAAAAAGATTAATGGCAAAAGCAGAAACACAAAAATCGAGTATAATTGGCGATATTTCAATGGCTGTACTGATCGTAACAGTACTAGCCGTTTTGATTTTGCCTTTACCACTATGGTTAATAGATACCTTCTTGGTTATAAACTTATGTTTTTCAGTAGTAGTTATCATGGTATCTCTATATATCATTGATCCACTAGAATTTACAGTATTCCCTCAGATGCTTTTAGTCGCAACGCTCTTTCGACTAGCCCTGAATGTTTCCACGTCAAGATCTATTCTTTTAAGAGCTGATGGTGGACACATAATTGAAACTTTTGCTAACTTTGTAATAGGTGGAAATTATGTCGTAGGGATAGCTATTTTCGTAATTTTAACTATTATTCAATTCGTAGTTATTACAGAGGGTGCTAAGAGGGTTGCAGAAGTTGCTGCTAGATTTACCTTAGATGCTATGCCTGGTAAACAAATGAGTATTGATGCAGATTTCAATGCTGGTTTAATAACTGCTGAAGATGCAAAAGATAGAAGAAAAGATTTAGAAAGAGCCGCAAACTTTTTCGGTACAATGGATGGTGCTAATAAATTCGTAAGAGGTGATGCTATAGCTGGTATCATCATTATTATAGTAAACATACTCGGTGGTTTTATGATCGGTGTGTTTATGATGGATATGGAACTTGTAGATGCCGCAGCAAAATTCACAACACTCTCTGTTGGAGATGGTTTAGTTGCTCAAATTCCAGCACTTATGATTTCAGTTGCTTCAGGTTTAGTAACCACAAGAGCCGTTTCAGATAGTAACTTAGCTGAAGATTTAAAAGTACAAATTTTTAGTTCATACAAATCTCTCACAGTATCAGGTATATTTGTTATTTGTATGGGTTTTGTACCAGGGTTTCCTAAATTACCTTTTATGATTATAGGCGTAATGATGCAGTTAGCTGCTTTTATAGCATATAGAAGAACTCAAAAAGTTTCGCAAGTTGTGGATGAAGAAGATGAAACAATTGCAGAACAAGAAGCAAAGAAACCAGAGAACGTATTGCAAGTTATGGAAGTTCACCCGTTAGGACTTGAAATGGGATTAGATTTGATACCTTTAGTTGACCCTTCTCAAGGTGGAGATTTGCTTGATAGAATCGTTCCTATGCGTGTTCAGATTGCTATGGAGTTAGGTTTTGTTATGCCTGGGGTTCAATTCAAAGATAACTTAAACTTAAAACCAAATGAATATTCAATAAAAGTAAAAGGTATTGAAGTTGCAAGAGGTGAAATTCTCATGGGTTATATGCTCGCAATTCAACAACCAGAAACAGATATTTCTCAAGAATTAGTTGGATTCCCAACAAAAGATCCTGCATTTGGAACACCTGCTGTTTGGGTAGCTGGTTATGAAGCACAAAGAGCAGCACAATTAGGATACATGGTAACAGACCCAACAAACGTATTAATAACTCACGTAGCAGAGATAGTTAAAGGTTTCGCTCATGAGATATTAAGTCGTCAAGAAGTTCAAGTTATGATTAATAAAGTAAAAGAAAAACATCCTGTTGTTGTAAAAGAGCTTATTCCTGAAATGTTATCATTAGGTGAAGTTCAAAAAGTATTACAAAATCTTATTAGAGAAAGAGTTTCTATAAGAGATTTAAGTACAATTTTAGAGAAATTAACAGACTTCTCTAAACTTAGTAAAGAGCCAGATGTTCTTTCAGAACTTGTAAGACAATCATTAAATAGACAAATTTGTAATGTTCTTTCAAATGAGCAAGGTATTATTCCTGTAATTACTCTTGATCCTAAAGTTGAACAAGCTATTCAAGAAAGTATTCAACAAACAGCTCAAGGTCCAGTTTTAGCTTTAAACCCTCAAATAACGCAACAGATTTTAGCTAAGTTAGCTAATGAGGTTCAGTCTGCAACAAATGCTGGCCACAACCCAGTTATTTTATCTAATCCTCAAATAAGACCTCATGTTAAAAAATTAACAGAGAGAAATTTCCCTGCGTTAGTTGTAATATCATATAATGAAGTAGCACCTAAAATAAAAATACAATCTATAGGAAATGTAGCAATAAGCTTTGGTGGATAAGAGAAATAAATGAAAGCCAATGGCATAAGTGACGTAGGTAAAATAAGACAAAATAACGAAGACAGTTTCTATTGTTCTTTAGAAACTGCTCTTTTTATTGTTGCTGATGGTCTTGGTGGACATTCGGCTGGTGAAGTTGCTAGTTCTATGACAGTAGAACATGTTTCAAATGGAAAACCTAAAAATATAGATGATCTTCTTTTACTTATAAGTGAAGCAAATACTAAAGTTCATAATGAAGCAAAAGCTGTCGGAAATGACATGGCAACTACTATTTCCTCTCTTATTCTTCCTGAAAAAAATCAAGTTTATATTGCTCATGTAGGAGATAGCCGAATATATCTTATAAGAGATAACGAAATATATTGTATAACTGAAGATCATACTCCTGTTATGGAATCATTAAGAGAAGGATTATTAACATTAGAGCAATCAAAAAGACATCCATTAAGACACATGCTTTCAAGAACAATAGGGACTCATCCTGAAGTTGAAATAGATGCTATTAATATTGATATACTTTCAGGTGATATATTTGTTTTATGCACCGATGGGTTAAGTAATCTTCACGAAGATTATGAAATAAGAGATATTGTATTGAAAGATATTTCTGAAGCAAATATAATTTCTAAAAACTTAGTTGAATCTGCTCTTGAGCGTGGTGGAACTGATAATGTTAGTGTTGTTGTTCTTATAATAGAAGATTCTGATATTATTTAATTATAATAAATGAATAAAATCTTTTTGCCCTTTCAAATAATAAAATATACTACCGAAAAAAAAAATTTATTAGAGGATTTTATATTAAAATTTTATCCTGAAGAGGATTTTTATGATATAACTAATTTTGATTCTTTTTATGAAAATGGTGACTTTTTTGTTACCCTAAACCCCAAAAATCAAATAATTGCTTGTTTTAGTTTTTTTTATGAAAATAAAGATAAAGCTGTAATAAAAAGAGTTATTATTTCACCTTATTGGATAAATAAAGGTGTTTTTGAAAAAAATATTCGTTTTATGTTATCATCAATAATAGAAAAAGGATATAAAGAAGTTATTTTAATAAAAAATGAACACACTGAATATCTAAATAAATTTAAGGCAAGTGGATTTAAAGACGAATCTGATTTTTTGTTTTTAGATTGGTACTAAACAAAAAGTTACAAAATTTGTGATATTATATTATTCATTATTTTTTTAATTTTTACTTATAGACTATAGAAAGGTTTTTTAGAATGGCAAAAATAAAATGCAAAGAATGTAGAAGCATAGCAGAAGAAACAGAATCTTATTGCCCTGAATGTGGTGCAATTTTTGTAAAACCATTTGTGTATGTAGAAGATGAAATGAAAGCTGCTTTAGCTGCGGCTCCAAAAGCAAAAGACCCTAGTCAAATGACTAAAGATGATCATATTCATCAACTTAATGAAAAATGTCATGATATAAGAGATGAATTAGTAAAACTTAAACACGCCATAACTGAAAAATCTAATGAATGTATGAGATGTTTTACCTCTGCTGGTATTGCTAAAGCAAAAGATTTTGATGATGATGTTGAAAATTTGGTTTACAAAAGAAAAGAAAATTTAGCTGATTTTGATATTTTAGTTATGGAATATAGAAAAATTTTAACTAAAATAGAAAATCAAATGATTGATTTAAACAAAGCCAAAGAAGATTTAGAGAAGTTTAAAAAGAGTTAATAAATAAAGAAAGTAATGGAACCTATAATACCCCCGCCTCAATTTGATCTCACGTCTGGAATATTAATAATTACTTTTTGTGTAATGATGGTTGCTATTCTTGCTAGTTCTGAAGCGGGAATTCTTTCTGTTAATAAAATAAAAGTAAAAAATTTAGAAAATAATGGTGATGAGAGAGCAAAAGCTGTAAATGATTTATTAAAGAGCCATGAAAAACTCTTTGCAACTGTTTTAACTGTAGAAAATGCTTTTATAATATTTGCAACATCTATTGCGGCAACATTTTCTCATGAACATTTTGGTGAAACAGGAACACTTATCGCATCTTTTGTTATGACATTAATTATAGTTATTTTTGGTGAAATAACTCCTAAAACTTTTGCTGCCCAAAATTCTGAATTAGTTGCATTAAATATTGCTAAACCAATAAAACTTTTAGTTAAACTTCTTACATATCCTATATGGATTCTTACTTCATGTACAAAAATTTTAATCCATATTTTAAATGGAATGGGAATTGGAACTAAAGGAACAGATCACCAAATGATTACTGAAGGCGAAATAAGAATGATCATTGACGAAGGTCATATAAATCAAAGTGAAAGAGATTTACTTCATAATGTTTTTGATTTTGATGAAGAAATTGTTGCTCAAGTTATGACAACCAGAACTATGATAACTGGAATACAAAAAGGATCTACTGTAAAAGAAGCTTTGTTAGAAATGGTTAGTGTTGGACACTCAAAATTTCCTGTTTATGAAGAATCTCTTGACGAAATAATAGGAGTTCTTTTTGAAAAAGATTTGATAAGTCATATTATATCTAAAGAATCTGGTGGAGAAGATAATATATCTGATTTTCTAAAACCAGTAACTTTTATACCAGAAAATAAAAAAATAAAAGATGTTTTAACTTTAATGAAAGAAAAAGGAGAAAGAATTTTTATTGTTACAGATGAATATGGTGGAACTGAGGGAATAATAACCTCTCAAGATATTTTACAGATAATAGTAGGTGATATAAGTCAAGATTCTCAAGATCATGATTCTCATGAGTTTGAAAGTGTTGATGAAAAAACTTATGTATTACCAGGAACAGCTTCTATTGATGATATAAAAGAAGAAACTGGAATAGAATTTCCTGAAGGTAACTATCAAACTATTGCAGGTTTTATATTAAATAAATTAGAAAGAATTCCTTCTGTTGGTGAAAAATTAGAACATGACAATTCAGACCTTTTTATTTCTGAGGTAGTTGGACCTAAAATATTAAAGGTAACTATTATTAAACACTAAATTTTAATATGATCTCTTTTGAATTTTTGTTTGATTTTCTTGTTTTACTTTGCATTTTATATTTTGCAAGGCTTTTTATTATAAATTTTTTATTTCTTAGAGCTGAAAAAAATGAAAAAATTGGTAAATACGAGAAAGCATTAATTAATTATAGGTATTTAACTTTTTTATATCCATCTAACTTATATGATATATATAATTCAATTGGAAATTGTTTTTCTGAAATAAAAGATTATAAAAGTGCTGAAATATATTACAATAAAGCTATTAGTATAATTCCCGATAATTTTGTTTCTTATAAAAATTTAGGGCTTAATTTTTTAGATTCTAAAAATTATAAAGAAGCTCATAAATATTTTTCTAAATCATTAAGGCTAAAACATGGTATTCCTTATAATGAAGATGAAAAATATTTGGAAAATTTTGTTTTAAATGAAGATGATAAAATAATAATAACTATTCCCAAAATTAAACATGATATAGAGCAATTAGATTATTTGATAAATAGAAATCTTTTACCAAGTTCTTTTATAGAAGAAAAAGAAAATTTAGAATCTCTTTATGCTTATTTAGATGATAAAAGTGAAATTTTTTTTATTAACCTAGAAAATGATAAAAGAAAATATATAGAGTCAATATATGAAAGAAATTTATATATTTATAAAACAAAAGATTTAAATGAATATATAAACAAAAATATAGAAGTTAATAATATAAAAACTGAATTTGAAAAAAATGAAGTAGCTTATTTTGATAATTTTTTATCTGATGAATGTTTAAATGAAATAAGAAATTTTTGTTTTAGTTCTACTATATGGCATGAATATAAAAGGGTTTGGGGATATCTTTCAGCAAATCTTGATAATGGTTTAAGCGATCCTATTTTTTATAAAATAGCTGAAGAAGCAATTAATAAATTTCCTACAGTTTTTAAAGACTATAATTTAATGAATATGTGGGCATTTAAATATGATAGTTCTATGAAAGGTGTTTCTGTTCATGCTGACGAAGCATTTATAAATATAAATTTTTGGATAACAAACGATGATGCAAATTTAGATAAAAATACTGGGGGACTGATAGTTTATCCAATAAAAGCTCCTGATAATTGGACTTTTGAAGAATATAATGCAGATGAAAAATTAATATATGATTATATAAAAACCAAAGAAATAGAGACAATAACTATTCCATACAAAGAAAATAGATGTATTATATTTAATTCGGCTTTTTTTCATGAAACAGATAAATTTAATTTTAAAGAAGGGTATGAAAATCGAAGAATCAACATAACCTTACTTTTTGGAAAAAGAAGTTAAAATTAAATAAAACTATTATTTATATCATTTAGTTTTGAAACCCATGAATCTAATCCAGAAATATCATTTGGATAATCTATATAGTGTTGTTTCAACTCTTTTGATTTATTCATACAATTTTCCATTCTAAATAATATACCTGGTCTTCTTATACCTCTAAAAGCTCTTTGGACTTTATCAAATGAACCTACATTTGCAATTGCTCCAGTTATTGAATCATGTACATCTTTAGAAGTCATAATATCTTTTTCAAAAGCAAAATCCATATCATCTGGAGAAAGCCCAATAATTCCTCTACGTAACATATCCATATAGGC
>JBBTGK010000200.1:0-5185 GCA_038060635.1 Cyanobacteriota bacterium
TCAATTATTAAAAAAAGGTTCACTTGCCTTTATAGAAGAAAAGCTAGTTTCTCAAGATTTTAATCATTTTTTTAATGAATATGAAGTAGGTAATTTAAACAATTTAGAAAGAGAAATATCAAGTTTTTTGTTTAGTGATTTATGTAAAACAAATATTTCATTATTCGATAAATTTTCTATTGTGAATACTCTCTTTAAAGATTGTGAAATATTAGAAAATCACGCTTTAATAAGAAACATCGATAAGCTTTATAAAAACATGAAATCAGAAGAAATAACAAAAAATAAGTCAGTTAGTATTGTTATTGTTACATATAATTCAATGTCAACTATCGAAGATTGCATTAAATCTTCATTAGAAAATATTTATGATAATGATGAAATTATTATTGTTGATAATAATTCGAAAGATAAAACACCAGAATATCTTAAAACATTAAAGCATAAACAAATTAAAGTCGTTTTTAGTAATGAAAACTTAGGTTTTTCTGGCGGAGTAAATTTGGGAATAAAAAACTCATCTAATAAAGATGTAGTAATGCTATTAAACCCTGATGCTATATTATCAAAAAACTCTGTTTCTAAATTAGTAAATCATCTTTATGATTCAGAAGAAATTGGACTTGTAGGTCCAATATCAGATGGGACTGTTTTTAACCAAAATATTTTATGTTATTTAGCAAAATTTTTATCAAACCTTAGATTGAATCTCGAAAAAATGGCAAATATTTGTTATCACGCATTAAAAGGGCAAACAGTTGATTCCAAATTAATAATAGGCTTTTGTATGGCAATAAAAAAAGAGCTTTTGGATAAGTATGGTTGTTTAGATGAAACTCTTTTTGTAGGAGCAGATGATCTTGAAATTTGTTGGAGATTGGCTGAAAAAGGGTATAAATTTAAAACTTGTATTGATACCTTTGTACATCATAAAGGACAGGTATCATTTAAAACAACAAGCCCAGAAAGAATTAATCACCTTAATAAACAGTCATCAGATGCTTTAGCCGAAATTTTAATAAAAAATTATGGTTTTGGAAATGTTCCAACTTCTGAAGAATTATGGAATATGAATTGGTTTGGCCCAACTTATGATAATTATAGTAAAATGTACAAAAAATTCAATTTATTTGAAGATTCTTTTTTAGAAACGTCTAAAAGTATGGAAATATTTAAAGAAACTGGATATTTAGATATAAATGATTCTTTTGCTGGTGGATTTTTTAATTGTTTTAATATTCCTTTTGATAATATTTTTGATAAGGAAGAAATTGAAAAAAAATTATTTATACTTTCAGCTTATGAAAATATAACTTACAACGATAATTTTTCAAGATTTGATTTTATTAATATGTATATAAAATCTCAAGCATATAAATATGGAATAATAAAAGGAATTGCAGAAGGTTTAAACAAATTTTTTGATTATAAAATAAATACAAACTTAAAAATATTAAAAGAGCCTTTAATATCTGTAATTATTATTATTCAAGATAACGAATATTTTTATTATTCAATAGAAAGTATTTTAAAACAAAGCTATAGTAATATTGAAATAATAGCTTTAATAAATATTAAAGACGAAAAAATAAACGAAAAAATAAATAATCTGGAGAATTTATACAATAAAAAAATAATAAGAGAAGAGTTTTTTAGTGATAATTATTCAGAAAGTATAAAAAAAGCACTAACTTACTCAAAAGGTGATTATATAAAAATACTATCTGAAAATGAATATTTTTTACCAACCTCTATAGAAATTTTAGTTAGAGCTTTAAATTATTCTAATTTTTCATCACCAATTGTTTTTGATAATTACTCAGATTATTTTAAAGATACTCAAAAAATTAAAAATTTTGAAATTTCTTTTGTGAATAAAAATACTTTAAAATCGCAATGGAATGATGATCATTTTTGTTTTGAAAGATCTTCATTAATAAAAAAAGAGCTTTTATTGAATATAGACTCTTCATTGATTCTAATGTCTATGTTTGATACTTTTAATAATTTATTGTTAGATCATACTTTTTATAAAATAAATCTTACTTCCTTATCTTTTAAAATAGATTTAGAAAATAACATACTGTCAGGGAAGGATAAAAAATTATCTAATGAAAAAGTATATAAAGATAATTCTTGTTTAAAAATATTGGATAAAATTAATTTTTCTGAAATTTTGTATGATGAAATAAATAGTAAAAAAATAAAGGATTTTATATCATCATCAATAGCTAAAAATAAAAATATTTTAATAGAATTTCTTTTATCTATATTAATTGAATTGAGAAAAAATAATTTAATAAGTGAAAGTGATTCAAATATATTTAAAAATGATATTGTTGCAACAAATAATAAAAGTTTTAATGAAACAACAAATTTTTATACAAATAGTATAGAAGAAATAAAATACACTGAAAATGATTTATTAATAGAAAACTTCATAAACTATAATGATAAAATAAATAAATTAGCTTTTTACGGAGCAAATTCTGAAATATTTTTTGATAATTATTTAAATAAAAACTATGCCATACATTATAAAGAGAGTAATGATTCTGATGGACATATAATAATATCTAGTGATTTTCCTTATGCTATTTTTCCAGAAAAATGGATTGATATTTTTAATACAAAAGCAGATCAAATATGGGTTCCTAATAATTTTATAAAAGAAGTATATTCTACTGTTGGAGTTGTTTCTGAAAAAATAAAGGTTTTAAATTATGCCCCTAATATTGATATGTATTATAAAACTGAAAGAAAAAATAAATTCAATCAAGATGATACTTTTAACTTCTTAGTAATTACCAAATTTAATGATTTATCAGGTATTAATGAATTATTAGAAGCTTATAAAAAAGAATTTTCTGAAAAAGATAATGTTTGTTTAATACTTGTACCAGATAAATCTTATAGTTATAAATCTAAACAAGATATAGAAAAACTAATATCCAATGAGAAAAACTCACCTAAAGTAATTATTTATAATGATGTTTTTTCAAATCTTACTATTAATGAAATTTATAATTCAGCTGATTGTTATATAGAAACCTATAAATTAGAAAATAGAGGAATAAATATAATAAATGCAATGCTTTGTGAGTTACCTGTAATTGTAACAGGTGGCGGAGTTTCTGAAGATTTTTGTGATGATGAAAACGCATATTTAGTTGAAGCTGAATTATTAGAAAAAGAAGCTTCTTTTTTTGGTGTAGATGCAGTTGGAAGTGGTTTATTCTTTTTTGATATTGATAAAAATGATTTACAAGAAAAAATGAGATTTGCTTTTGAGAACAAAGAGAATAATAATTTAATTGGAAAAAAAGCTAGAGAAAAAATAATTAATGATTTTAACAAAGAAAAATTAATTAGTTCGATAAATTTTAATCTTGAAGAAATTAAGAAAAAACCTATTATTAGAGAAAATATTGATTCTATAAAAAAAGAACTTTATGATAAAGCCTTAGATCTTATAAAAAAAGAAAATTTTGAAAGTGCAAAAAATATTTTATCTGATTTATGTAAGTATGAAAAAAATAGTAGATATTATTATTTATTAGGTTTTTGTTTTTATAAAATATCTGAGTTTGATGAAGCTATTACATTTTTATCACAATCAATAGAAATTGGAGAGCTTAATTATGATATTTGTTCTATAATGTCTTATTGTTTAAAAGAAATAGGAGCGGATGATGAAGCAGAAGTTTTTAGATTAAAAGCAAGAGATTATAAGTAGAGACGGTTTATAAAACGTCTCTACAAATGAAGGTGTTTGATTCATCAAACCCATTTTCAATAAATATTGTACGGCATGGCGTATTATTTAAAAGGATAAAAAATGGATTTTTTTGATTTTTCAGCAAATTTAACAAATAATTGGAAAAAAAATTATGATGATTTTGCACAAGATGAAAGTTTAAATATATCTGAAGAAAAAATTACTGAAGTTTTTTCTAAATTACAAAAAAAATTAGAAAATAATTATCCTTTTTTTCATCCTTTTTATGCAGGTCAAATGTTAAAACCGCCTCATTTTTCTTCGGTGGGTGCATATCTTGCTACTATGATATTAAATCCTAATAATCACGCACTTGATGGTGGTCCAGCTACTGCTGAATTAGAAAAAGAATGTATAAAAAAACTAGCAGATATGTTTGGTTTTGAAAAATATTTGGGTCATTTAAGTAGTAGCGGAACTATTGCAAATCTTGAAGCTTTGTGGATTTCTAGAGAAATAAATCCTTTAAAATATATTGTTTATTCAGAACAGTCTCATTATACTCACTCAAGAATGTGTAATCTTCTTAATGTAAAACATTTTTCTATAAAATCAGATAATTTAGGAAAAATGGATATAAATGATTTAGAAAAAAAATTAATTGAATTTGAAATTGGAACTATAGTTGTTACTTTGGGAACAACTGGGCTTGGAGCATTAGATCCATTAGAAGATATTTTAGAACTACAAAAAAAATATAATTTTAGAATACACATAGATTCAGCTTATGGCGGTTTTTATACTGTTTTAAAAGATAGTAATTTGATTAATGGTAAAGCTTTTTCACTAATATCAAAATGTGATAGTGTAGTTATAGATCCTCATAAACATGGTTTACAACCTTATGGATGTGGTTGTGTTATTTTTTCTGATCCAGAAATAGGTAAATTTTATTCTCATGATTCACCTTATACATATTTTACTTCAGATGAATTGCATTTAGGAGAAATCAGTTTAGAATGTTCACGAGCAGGAGCTTCCGCAAGTGCTTTTTGGGCAACTTTAGAACTGTTTCCACTTGAAGAAAATAATGGTTTTGGAAATATTTTAAAAAAAACAAGGTTGGCAGGTATAAAATTTGCCGAAAAAATTAAAAAATCTGATAATTTTACTCTTTTATTAGAACCTGAATTAGATATAGTTTGTTATTATCCAAATATTGAAAGTAAAAAAGTTTCTGAAATATCAGATCTAACTGAAAAAATGTTTTCTTATGCAGAAAAAAATGAAAAGCTTTTTTTGGCTAAAATTAAAATAACTAAATCATTAGCAAATAATAAAAATCTAATTTGGGATCAAGATAATTTAATTATTTTTAGAAGTTGTTTTATGAAACCAGAACATTTAGAATATATTGAAACTATTTTTGAAAAAATTAATTCTTCTTATTTAAATACTATGAAAGAA
>JBBTGK010000201.1:0-9440 GCA_038060635.1 Cyanobacteriota bacterium
CGAAACAGTAATAGTTAAAAGTATGAAATCTAAGATTAATTATGATGTTAAAAATTAATTTTATGAAAAAAAACTATAAAAGAATAATTTTATTTTTGTTTATATTTCTATTTTATTCTTTTTCTGTTTTTGCAGAAGAAACTGAAATACTATCTAATAAAATTGAATTAAAAAAAGAAGAAAAACCTAAAATAGGGAAAGAAGGAATCAAAAAAGATATTAATGACTATTCTTTATATATTTCGCCAACATTACTTGGTCTTATGTCAAACTCATACTTTGAATTTGGCATTTCAAAAAAATTTAATGATTATTTTGAATTAAGAGAATCTATCTTCAAAACAACATATTCAAGTACACTTTTTTATACAGACCTAAAATTTTTTCCTTTTAAACAAGAAAATGCTTTTTTTATAGGTAGTGGTCTTGGTTTAGAAAAAATAACAAAATATTATCAAAATACAGTAACAAAAAAGAATGATCCTTATGATTCTGCTTCTTTATATTATTATATTGGTCTTGGATATGATGTTCCAATAGTGAAAAATATAAAATTTGAAACTCTCTTTAGTTATTCCAATGTTTTTAATATCAAAGATAACTATTATCACTATCCTTTTGAATTAAGACTCTGCCTAGTAATAGGAGTTTAATAAAATAAATTTATAATTATAGGGGTATTTATGAATAAAAAAGTTACTATTTTATCATTTTTCTTTGTTTTATTTAACTGCTTAAATGTTTTAGCAGAAGAAAAAAAAGAAATAATTAACGAAAATAAAGATATAAAAAAAAGCAATGAAAGTTTTTTTTTTAGAGAATCTGTGGGGTTTTTTATTCCAAGTAGTTATTCTGATATAATTTTTAATTTATCTAAAATACCTGTTGGATCATTAAGTATATCTAGGCAATTTAATGATTATTTTGAATTATCAACAGGATTTGATGGTTTTACTAAAAATTCAATAAATGAAGCTTCTTTGTTATTAAATTTAAGATATTTTCCTATATCAATTAAAAATCCATTTTTTATAGAAACTGATTGTATGTTATCTGTATTTAGAGAATACCCAGATAAAAATTCAAATTTATATAAAGATTCTTTTTATTTACCCTTTTATATAGGATTAGGATATAATTTTGATATACTTAAATATAATAAATTAGGTTTTTCTATAGGTTATAGGAATACAATAAATTTGGGAAATAAAATAAATCATTTTCAAGAAAATCCTTTTTTGATAAAATTTTATATAATGAGAGAAATTAATGAACATTTTTTTTAACAAATAAATCGGCTTTTTAGTTAATTGCAAAAAATATTAAATTCACTATTTTTACCAGTTTTTTTTATTTTAATACTTCATTAAAAACATTAAATGTATGTTAAATAACCAACGTAAACACTAGGTTTGAGTTAAGCTACATTGTTAGCTTAACTTTTCATTTGAGGTTGTTTTTTAATTTTTTATTGAGACTAGATACATTACTTTTTTTCTTGTCATATAAAACATTTTTCCATTCTTTGATGTTTTTGTTTTCAGAATCAAAAGAAACACCAACTAAAACTATTTCTTTATTTGATGATATATAACTTTCAGGATATTTTTTATCTTTAATCTGTTTTATTCCAGCAGTTGCATTTGTCATTTTAAATTCAAAAATATAAATATGTGTTGATGTTTCTACTACAGCATCAATAAATCCATTGCTAGTAGAAACTTCAGCTTTAATTTTTGAACCAATAAGCATAAAAATAAGATAAAAAATAGTATGGTAATATAATTCTCTATCATATAAAGTTGTACTAGTATTTGGTTGCATTTTTACTGCTATTGTTCCAAAAATACTTTTAAAAATATCTCTTAGAGCTTCTAAATCATTAGCTTTTAATTTTCTTACCATTTCATTTATTGATAAATCATTATCAAGTTGTTTTCCAACAAAATCATTTAGAATAAATTTCAAAAATGAGTCTCTTACCTCTTTATTTGGATAACTCAAGACATATTCTTTTTCAAAACCTGTTTTTATTACTTCTTTTATTGTTAAATACCCTGTTTGAAAAAGTAGTGCATAGACATTCATATTGTCAACTTCAAAACTATCAAAGTCCTCTTCACTTAAAACAGATCTTTCTAGTTTTTTTACATCAATATTATGTTCTTTTATCATTTTTATTAAAAATGTTGGTGTTCCTGTTTTAAACCAATAGTTTTCTATTTCATTTTTTTCAAATAAAGATAACAATGAATGAGGGTTATAAATAAAATTCTTACCATCCCAAGAATAACCGTTATACCATTTTTTTAGTTCTAGTTTTAATATTTTTTCACTTGAATCTTCTTTTTTTGCTAAAATTTTTATTCTATCTTTAAAATAAGTATATAATTGTTTTTCATCTATTCCTACTATTTTTGAAAACCTTTTATCTATTGTTATATCAGTTAAATTATTTAATGTTGAAAAAATGGATATTTTACTAAACTTTGATACTCCTGTTAAAAAAACAAAGTGTAAATATTCATCATTTGCTTTTATTGTTTCATAAAATTCTTTTAAGACACGTCTCATTTTATCTGCTGTTTCTTTTTCTTCAATAAACTCTGTTATTGGTTTATCATATTCATCTATTAAAATTACTACTTTTTCAATTTTTGATAATTCTCGAATTAAATTTTTAAATGCTATTTTATGATCTTTTACTTCTAATTTTAAATTATATTTTTTATATATGTCATTAACTTGGTCTAAAAGAGAAATCTTAAATCCGTCTATTCCTTCAGAATACAATAAATCATTCATGGTTAATTTTATTACTGGATATTTTTTAAAATCAATTTTATCATATATCCATAAATCTTTAAAAAGCTCTTTATTTCCTAAAAAAAGCTCTTCTAAAGTTGTTACTAAAAGTGATTTACCAAATCTTCTTGGTCTTGATAAAAAAAAGTACTTAGTTTGGTTTCCATTTTCTAATAATTTGTATATCTCTTCAGTTTTGTCAACATACAAACAATCATGTTCGACAATACCTTTAAAAGTATATGTTCCTATAGGAAGATTTTTCATTATTAGTGAAAAGTAACAATTGATGAGTTATGAGATAAGATATTCATTTTTCCCTCAATTTTTCAAATATTTTATTTTTTTAATTATACAATAAAAAGGATTTTATTAAACAAATAGTTGTTTTTTTATTTTATTAGTAATACTTTGAGACTATGCTTTGGTATTAATAAAAACATGTAAATAAGAAAAAATAACAATAATTCTATAATTAATAACTTTTATAAAATAATGCAAGATTTATTTTAAGTATCTGTTTTTTTATGTTTTAAAGATTCAATCCACTCTACTTCTAAATCATTTAAATATCTAAATTCACCTTTTTTTAGATTACCTAATTCTATTTTACCAATAGTAACTCTTTTAAGTTTTTTTACTCCATAACCAACAGCATCAAGCATTCTTCTGATTTGTCTATTTTTACCTTCAGTTATTGTCATTTCTAGTTTAGTTTCATTTGGATAATCACCTAAAACCTTAATTTTTGCAGGAGCAGTTCTTCCTTCAGCAAGTTGAATACCAGATTCTAATTTTCTTAAATGATTATCACTTATATTTCCATCTACTAAAACAATATAAGTTTTTTCTATTTCATATTTAGGATGTATAATTGCATTCATCGCATCGCCATCATTTGTTAATAAAACAAGTCCACTACTATCAAAATCTAATCTTCCAACAGGATAAATATATCTATTAACATCAACAATATCAATAACTGTTTTTCTTCCTTTTTCATCGCTTCTTGAGCATATTATTCCAACAGGTTTATTAAGTGCAATATAAACTTTTTTTGTTTTTATTGTTAATCTTTTACCCAAAACATAAATTTTATCAGAATGTGGATTTGCTTTGAAACCCAATTCTTTTATTATTGTATCGTTTACTTTAACTTTACCTTCTAAAATAAGTTGTTCTGCTTTTCTTCTAGATGCAACTCCAGCAGATGATATTATTTTTTGTAATCTTTCTTCCATTATTCAAAAACCCCGTAAAAAAATTTCAGAGCATCTTTAAGATGTGTTCCCCAATTGCTCCAAGTATGACCTTCGCTTATCTCTTGATAAGAAAACTTAAACCCTTTTCTTTTGTAAATTTGAGCTATCCTTCTATTAGAATAGATAAGACTTTCAAACAAACCAACATCCATATAAACATTAAATTCTTTATGAGAATTTTCAATCATTCTACTAACATCTTTTTCTAAATATAAAAAAGAAGAAGATTGACCTGCTACATTTTTAAAAATATTAGGAAAATTATAGGCAGTAAAAAATGAAATAATACCTCCTAAAGAAGCACCTAAAATAGCTCTTTGTTCTGGCTTTTTTATTGTTCTAAAGTTTTCATCTATATGTGTTACTATTTCTTGTGCTATTAATTTAGAATATTTAATATTATACATATATTCTGTCATTCTATCTATAGGATCTATAAAAACAGCAATTATAGGTCTTATTTCTTTATTTTCAATAAGATTATTTATTGTATTAACTGCCCCAGCTCTATTTATATAATCCCCGCCATCATGAAAATATATAGAAGGATAACTTTCTTCTGATTTATCATAATTAGGAGGTAAATATACGTATATCATTCTATTGCCTTCTAAAACTTTGCCAGTAAGTTCAAATTCTTTTATTTCACCTTTAGAAATACCTTCTCTATTATATATTTCAGATACTCTTTTATAATCTGACATTAAAAGATACGAATTTTGATCTCCGACACCATTTTCACATCTTAAAGTATTTAAAGGATCTAAAAGCCAATGACCATCAACTACATATTTATATTCAAGCCTAGAATCTTCTGGTAATTGAAGTGTTATATGAAATAAATCTTCTCCATCAATTTTTCTAAAAGAAGTATTATTATTTGATGACCAAAAAGAAAGTTCTGAAACAAATTCCAAACTTCGTTTTGGTTTTCCCCAATAAAGGAAAGTAACGTTATTTCCGTCTATTACAGGAGATTTATTAAAATGAGATATTTTTTTTATGTAATTATCATTTTTAAATGATACAGGAAATTTGGGTATTTCTCTAGGATGATAGAAACTAGAAATTGAAGAATTTCCTTCTTCTAATTTTTTTTCTTTTCTATAATTGTGGTGCTTTTTAAGTAACTTAGAAAAAAGACCTGCATCCATAATAAACTAAACTAAACATTAATATATTTGCTATTTTACAGCATTTTTTGATTTGAAATACGCTTTGTTAAAAAACTTATAATATTTACTACTTAATGTTATAATGATACTTCACTTTAAAAAATGAAAAGTGATTAGTAAGTAAGTCTATCAATATAAATTTAGATTTAACTTGTGTATTTTTAATTGGTAAATAAAATGGAATCTTTTGTAGATTTAGGACTAGCAAATAACTTAATTGAGGGCTTAAAAAAAGCCAACATTACAACCCCAACAGAAATTCAAGAAATAGTTATTCCTGTAGCTTTGGAAAATAAAAATCTTATAGTTCAATCAGAAACAGGAAGTGGTAAAACATTAGCTTATCTTTTACCAATTTTTCAAAAAAATGATTTAAAAGGAAAAGTACAAACAATAATATTAGCTCCTACTCATGAACTTGCTTCACAAATAAAAACAGAAATTGAACTTTTATCAAAAAACTCTGAAAGTAATGTAACTTATGCCTTAATTATAGGAGAAGTTAATATTAAAAGACAAATTGATAAATTAAAAGAAAAACCTCATATAATTGTAGGATCAGCAGGAAGAATTTTAGAATTAATCGAAAAGAAAAAAATAAATGTAAATACCATAAAAACTTTAGTTATAGATGAAGTTGATCGTATGTTAGATAAAAACAACTTATCTCAAGTAAAAAAAGTTATAGATATAACACCAAAAGAAAAACAAACTATTTTTGTTTCTGCTAATGTATCAGAGCATGATATGGTTAATATAAATAAATTTACAACCGATTTAGAAGTTATAAAAACTAGTTCAGTAAATAATATACCATCAACAATAAAACACTTTTATTATGTAGTTAATTACAATGATAAAATTGAAGTTTTTAGAAAGCTAATTAATTATCTAAAACCTAAAAAATCTTTAGTATTTATTCAAAATGGAGATAGAATAGATAATTTAATAGAGAATAATAAGTATCATGGTTTAAAAGTAGCTGGTTTTTTTGGAACTAAAACAAAAGAAGAAAGAAAAAAAATAATTGATGATTTTAAAAAAGAAAGAATTCAAATACTTTTTTCTACTGATATTGCTTCAAGAGGATTAGATATAAAAGGAGTTACTCATGTTTTTAATTTAGATCTAAATAGAGATCCTCAAACATATTTACATAGAGTAGGAAGAACAGGAAGAAACAATGATGAAGGGGTAGCTATCTCTCTTATAACAAAAGATGAAAAAATTTTTATTGATAAAATAGCTAAAAATTATAATATAGAAATAAAATTAGCTCATATTTCTTAAATATAAAAATACTGTATAAAAAGGAATGCTTTAAAAGCATTCCCTACACAAGCTTTCTTTACAAAAAATTAATAATTTTAATTCATTGACTAAACAAAAATTTGGTTAGAAACCTAATAATTTTCTTAAAAAATACATTCTTTATTTTTTCTGATCTTACAAAATAGATTTAATTGCTATTGACCAAAAAAAAGTAGTTATAAAAGAAATAATAATTGAAAAACCTATTATTAAGTTGCATAGTTTTGTATCTATCTTATATTCATCTAATATTATACTAGAACTAATAAGAGTAGGCATACAAGCTTCAAAAATACTTATTTGTGGAATTATTCCTTTTAAATTAAGAAATAAAACTATTATTAGTAATATAAATGGAGCTATTATTAATTTATAAATTAACGCAAAAGATAATAATTTTATTTCTTTTTTCCATTCATAAAACTGTAATTGTAATCCAACTGAAAAAAGAGCCATAGGCCCAACGGTAGAAGCTAATTTATCAAACAAAGATTTAAAATAAGATAAATCAAGAAAAAAAGGAAGTGTTAGAGCTAAAATAAAACTAATAAAAGGAGGAAATTTTATTAATCTTAAAAATATTTTTTTGGGGTCTATCCTTTCTTTTTCATTAGTTTTTAAAATAGTTATAAGCCCAACACTAGAAAGTAAAATAAAAGTTATTTGATCGATTATTACAGCTATATTTAAATTTTCTTCTCCAAAATAAGACATTACCAAAGGAAAACCAATAAAAGAAGTATTACTTAAACCACAAGTCAAAATTAAAATACTTTCAGTAATATTATCTATTTTATGGATTTTTTTGAATAAACTTACAAAAATTTTTGCAAAAATAAAAATTATAATGGGTGATAAAAGTGGTAAAAGTAATTCATAACTCCATTTTATTGTTGGTAAATATTTAAAAGAAACAGCAGGTAATGCAACATACAAAATCCAAGCATTAATACTTTTATGAGAATCTTTTGGTAATTTTCCTAAATTTCTAAATAAAAGTCCTGATAAAATGCAAATAGAAATGAGTATAAAATTTGTCATAATAAAAATATTATACTCAAATTATAGATAAATGCATTATTAATATAGATTTCTTATTTTTAGTTAAAAATTCTAAAAAGAATTAATAAAAACATGAACAGATACTGCTATTGTAGCCATAAGACCTATTCCATAACATAAACTTCTAAGTGGTTGATTTGATTTTATATAAAATACAGTATGACCAATTCTTGCCACTGTAAAAAGAGGAAAGTAGATAAATGCACCTTTAGGCCAACATCCTAATAAAACATAGCAAATTCCCATAAAAAGAAAAGGTGGTATATTTTCAAAATCGTTTCTATAAGCTTTATAAGCTTTTTCTATTTGAGGAATTTCTTTATCGCTTAATTCCCCACCAAATGATTTTGCATCTTCTTCATTGGTAAATTTTTTAGCTTTAACTCTTGATAGTGCTTGATAAAGACCTGTTCCCCACATTTTATAAAATAGAATTACAGTACAAAGAGCATATATTTTTAGTTCTGGTGTTATATTCATTTTTTACCTTTTTTTTTAATTTAAATTGTTTTTTTAAGTATATTGTTAATTTTAAAAATAGACAATAAAAAAAGAGCAATTGCTTGCTCTTTTTTATCAATAAGAAAAGTTTACTTTACAGAAACTTTAGCGCCTTCAGCTTCTAATTTAGCTTTCATTGCTTCAGCATCTTCTTTATTGATTTTCTCTTTTATAGCTTTTGGAGCTGTATCAACGATGTCTTTAGCTTCCTTAAGTCCTAAACCTGTTAATTCTCTAACAATTTTAAGAACGTTGATTTTTTTGTCTCCAGCAGATTCAAGAATAACATCAAATTCTGTTTGTTCTTCAACTGCTTCTGCTACAGCTGCTACTGCACCTGCTGCTGCTACTGGAGCTGCTGCAGAAACACCGAATTTTTCTTCAAACATTTTTACTAAATCAGCAACTTCAAGTAATGACATGCTTCCAACTGCTGATACGATATCTTCTTTTGTTAATGTACTCATTGTTTTTTAACTCCTTAAAAAATTTTATTTCTAATAATATTTGAGTCTAAGACTCTTTTTGCTTTCCAACTGCATCAAGAACATAAACGAGATTTCTTGAAACACCTGTAAGTGCGTAAACCAAATTTTGTGCTGGTGCATTGAGCGAACCAAGCATTTTTGAAATAAGTTGTTCTCTTGATGGCAAAGATGCGATATTAGATATATCTTCTCCACTTACTTTTTTACCCTCGAGAATTCCACCTTTTATTGTTGTTTTCTTTACTTTTTTTATGTATTCAGTAAGAGCTTTAGCAACAGGAACTGGGTCACCTGATGTATAAACTAATGCAGTAGGTCCTGCAAGAAAACTAGACATATCACCAGAATATGGTTTTTCAGAAACTGCAAGTTTAATTAATGTATTTTTTGCAATTGTTAAATTACCGCCGGCTTTTTGGATTTCTCTTCTCAATTGAGTAAGCTCAGATACAGTAGTTCCTTGATAATCAGAAACAACTGTAAACTTAGAATCTAATAAAGCAGCTTTCAAGTCATCGAGAGTTTTTACTTTTCTTTCTCTTGTAACCACTTGAACACTACCTCCATAATAATTAAGAATAAGATTTGAAGACAGACAGCGTTGAGGCATATATTAGAAAATAAAATTTACTTTCTACCTCGGTCGGACACTTTTAAGCTTTCGCTCCGACTGTCTTCGGTATTTTGACCAATTTTTTAAATTGTTTGGTCAGCAATTTACTAATTTTTATATGTATAAAAAATAGATTTAATGGAAATATTTAAAAAATAGCTCAACACCTAATAATATTTTCATTAAAATCTCTGCAACTTCCCATATCTTGTCGAAAAAATAT
>JBBTGK010000202.1:0-12908 GCA_038060635.1 Cyanobacteriota bacterium
AATTTGCTGTAGAATCTAATTTTATTTCTCCTAATTTAACTCCATTCATATCATATTTAAAAATGATATTTTTGGCACTAGAATTTGTATAAATATTATTATCACTATCTATACAAAGTAAAATATCTTTAAAATCTTTGGTATTATTAGCCCAATAATAAAAAAAAGGAATATTTTTAACATAATCATCATTTTTATTATATATTAATAGAGTTAGTTTATTCCCTCTATTATCTAAAATAATTTTATATAGTCCATTACTAGCAATTTTTATGGCATTTTTAATAATACCAGTTTCTTTATTTGAACCAATATTAGAAGTTACTTTATATTCTAGCGAAGATGGAATAGAAAAAGTTACAGCATTTTTACTAACCCACCCATATTTATTTTTAATTTCAACTTTATACCATTCATCTTTTTCATCAGCGTCAATTATTTTAAATTTTTCAGTTTTTTGAATAGAAAAAATAACATTACTTGCTGCATCAGGATTTTCTTTGATATTTAGAATATTATCTTTAGGAAAACCTTCTAAGATTAAAGGTTCTGATTTTACTTTAGTGGTTAATAAAAAAAATAAAATTAAAATTAAAAAAGTTTTTTTATGCATTAGTTATTTGCTATTTTTGAATTTTACAACCAGATGAAGCATAAATTTGCTGTAAACCTTCAGAAGAGCTTGAATTTAAAGCCCATTGTTCATCATTTTGAGCATTTACATTTGATATATGCCCTTCTATTGCTGGTGCAATCTCAGGTAGTTTTGTTTTAATACAATTTAAAAAAGCAAGTACATTAACTTTTGAATAAGCAGGGGTTGTATTATCTGGAGTAACTGGTTTTGCACTTGCACTTGCACTTGCAGTTGGAGTTATTTTTGGATTTGTATTATCTGGAGTAACTGGGTTTACAATTGCACTTGAACTTGCACTTGCAGTTGGAGTTATTTTTGGATTTGTACTATTAGAGTTATTTGTTTCAGAACAAGCTGTAAACGTTAATAAAAAAAATGAACCTGAAATTAATATATTTAGAAATTTTTTCATCTGATATTTTCTCCATTTAAATATAAAACATTTAGATATATTATCATAATATACTTAATCAGAAATAAAAAGTGAAAAATAAAAAGATAAGAATATTGTTAATATAAAATTATAGATAATTATTTTTCTAAAATTATATTTCTTTCTTTCCATGAAACTTCTTTTTTAGTTATTTTTTTATAAATAGCTTTTAAGGCAATTATAGTTACAAAAAAGATCTGTAAAGGATAAAATAAAATATTCATTAAAACATTTTGATTACTTAAAATTGATACTAACATTTTTGATATTAATATTGAAATTAGGGAAATTATAAAATAATTTTTTGAAGAAAATAGAAATATATTGAATAAACAAAAAATAAGATAAAAAACTAAAAAAATAATACTATTTCCAAAAATAAGTAAAATATTTTTTTCAAATCCTTTAATACATTCATCTAAATTATTATACATTCTACATTTTATTAGTCCATTTGAAAGTAAAACAGCCACTTTATCTTTATTTGTTTTCATTTTTCTTACAATAGTAACATCTTCAGCAATATTATTTTTGACTAATTCATGCCAATTATTTTTTTTATAGTTTTCTTTTTCAAACATCATAAATTGACCATTTGCAGCAGAAATAGATGAAAAATAAGGGAATCTAACTAGTTGTAAAGGTAATAAAGTTAATAAAACATAGTTTATAAAAGGTACTATAATTTTTTCAGAATTAGTTATTGTTATTTGATCAGGAAAAATAGATAAAAGACTTAGTTTTTTTTCTTTGGCATAATTTAGGGTAGAATTTATTAAATCAGGAAAAATAACTGTATCTGAATCAAGAAATATAATAAAATCACCTTTTGCTTTTAATGATAATTGATAACAAGCCCAATTTTTACCTAACCAATTTTTTGGTAGTTCTTGACCTTGTATAATATGAAATTTATTATAAGTTTCACAAAAATTATTTACTAAATTAAAAGTATTGTCAGTTGAATTATCATCAAGAACAATAACTTCAATATTTTGATAATCTTGATTTTTTATAGAGTTTAATAAAGTTAAGATATTTTTTTCTTCATTTCTAGCAGGAATTAAAATAGAAACAAGTAAATCATTAATAGATTTAGTTTTTTTTAAAATAGGTTTAGTCAAAAAATTAACTATTGCAATAAAAGTTTGCCCAAGTGCTATTAATAAAGCAAAATTCTGAAACGTTAAAAAATTGTAATTCAACTTATTTTTATTTATTCCAAGGTTTTATTTATTGCTTTTTCCCAACCTTTGCAATAAAAATCAAATTTCTCTCTATTTTCATCTGGGTAAAAAACTTTATCAATATCTCTATTTTTTTTAATCTCTTCTTTATTTTCCCAAAAACCAACTGCTAAACCAGCTAAATATCCTGCACCTAGTGCTGTAGTTTCAATAACACTTGGTCTTTCTACTTCAACATTTAGAATATCTGATTGAAACTGCATTAAAAAGTTATTTACACAAGCTCCACCATCAACTTTAAGAGATTTGATATTTTCTAATGAAGCATCTTTTTTCATACAATCTATAACATCTTTACTTTGATAAGCAATTGATTCTAAAGCAGAGCGAACAATAGCATTTTTACCAGAACCTCTTGTTAAACCTGTTATAGTACCTCTTGAAGACATATTCCAATAAGGAGTTCCTAAACCAATAAAAGCAGGAACAAAATAAACACCTTGATTGTCATCTATTTTTTTAGAAATCTCTTCAGTTTCTGAAGCAGTTTTTATTATACCTAATTCATCTCTAAGCCATTGAACAACAGCACCACCAATAAAAACACTACCTTCTAAAATATATTCAGTTTTATTTCCTATTTTCCATGCAATACTTGTTAATAAGCCTGAATTTGATTGGTGTATTTTTTCACCTGTATTCATAAGCATAAAACAACCTGTACCATAAGTATTTTTTGCTTCGCCAACTTCAAAACAAGTTTGTCCAAATAGAGCAGCTTGTTGATCTCCTGCTATTCCTGAAATAGGTATTTCAATTCCTAAAAAATCTTTATCAAGATAAGCATAAACTTCACTAGAAGATTTTACTTCTGGTAAAACACTTTCTGGAATATCAAAAGTTGTTAAAATATCTTTATCCCAAACTAATTTATTTATATTAAAAAGCATTGTTCTTGAAGCATTAGAAACATCTGTTATATGGTTTTTACCTTTTGTAAGGTTATAAACAAGCCAAGAATCGACTGTACCAAATAAAATTTCACCGTTTTTTGCTTTTTCTTTTAATTCTGGATGAGTATCAAAAATCCATTTTAGTTTTGTTCCAGAAAAATAAGCGTCAGTTACAAGCCCTGTTTTTTGTTTTATTTCATCTGCAACGCCATCTTTTATAAGATTTTCGCAAATATCTTTACTTCTTCTACATTGCCAAACTATTGCATTATATAAAGGCTTACCTGTGTTTTTATCCCAAATTATTGAAGTTTCTCTTTGATTTGTTATTCCAATACAAGATATTTCTTCAGGTTTTATTTTTGATTCACTTAAAACTTTATTAAGAGTTAGTAATTGACTCTCCCAAATTTCGTTTGGATCATGTTCTACCCAACCTGGTTTTGGATATATTTGAGTAAATTCCTTGCTAGATTGAGCTTTTATTTTTCCATTAAAATCAAAAATTATACTTCTTGAGCTTGTTGTTCCTTGATCAAGAACTAATACATATTTTTTCAAAATATTCCCCTTTAAAATTTTAATATCAAATTTAAATTATTAGAAAAGATATTATTTAATAATTCTTCCTGCTCCATAATATATATTTATATAGGTTTGATTAAATAAAGGATCTTTAGGATCAAAACTTGTTATCGCAACACCGTTATAGCCTACAGAACTATGTATAAATCTTTTATCACCTATATACATCCCAACATGAGTTGCATATTTTTTATTTTCAGAGAAAAAAACTAAATCGCCTACTTGTAAATCATCTCTACTTTTTACAGGTTTTGAAAAAGATTGTTGTTGATCTGCATCTCTTGGAATAGAGTAACCAGCAAATTTATATAACATTTGTGTAAGACCACTACAATCCATCATAGCTGGAGATGTACCACCCCATAAATATGGAGCTGAAATCATTGATTTTGATTTTACAACAAGCTCTTTTTTTGGATCTTTAATAGGATTTAGTTTGTTTCCTATCATTCTTGCAGATGATTTAGGAATAAAATATTCTTTATCAGAGTAATGTTTATTACCTTTTGGAGTTCTTACTTTATAAAAATCTCCTTTTTCTCCCATTAAATTAACTCTTGTAGTAAGATAAAGCTTAAATTCTGAACTATCTTTTTTATTTGCAGAGTTTAATAAGTTTACAACTGGATCTGTAACTATTACTTTATTATGATTAAACCAAGTATCAAAATCTGCTTTATTTACAAAAGAGATATCAGGTTTTCTTACCCAACCTAAATATTTATCTTCTTCCATAGAAACATATAACCATTCATCTTTATCTTTTTGTTTTGATATTATTTTCATTCCTGCACCCATTATTGCTTGACTTACAAGTTCAGCAGAATGTTTAGGGTTAGCTCTTATGTTCATTACAGGAGAATTTATTATTGCATAAGACATATCACCTGTTTCTTTAAAAGGGAATGTTTCTATTTTGTCATTTATTTTACCTAATTTTTCAAATTCTTTTATAATTATTTGTTTTTCAGATAAATTTAAAACTTTACCTGTTAAATTAATTATACCCTCTACTTTTTTAGCTTGAATATCAAAAAGAACTATTCTATCATCAGGAGCAATTTTTTCTTTTAATTTTTTTAAAACAGTTTCAAATTCTTTACTTTCAGTTTCTGCATAAGAAATATTATTTATATACATATTATTTAATGGGATTACAAAAGATGATGTAAGAAGAAAAAAACTTGTAAGAATAGCCTTTTTTAGCATTAATAAAAACTCCATATTTTACTTTTAACATGGGTATTATACAATGTGAGATATTAACAAGCAAATATTAATAATACAATGGGTGCATTAAAAAATTATAGGTAAAAAAATAAATTTACTAGAGCTATTATTTTGCAAGGGTGAGTCGGTAGACGAAGAATTTAAGCCCCTTGTTTAATAAGTACATACCTCTTTTCCTGAACAAGGTGGCTTTAGTCCCTTGTTTCTGCCCTAATTTTACTTTTTTATTATAAATTAAAAATTTTTTTTATCGAACTCAGGTTATATAATTAATAAATATGATTTTTAAGTATTATAGAAAAATTAAAAAAATAATTTTAAGTTAGTATATAATTAGTACTATTAAAAAAAAATAATTACTAAAGTATTAAAATAAGATACATAAAATAATTCAATTTTTTTAGGCGAAGTTTTGGTCTTTTAGTCCTAAGCTTTAAAGCTAGGTATTGTTAATGTCTTAACATTAAAATGTTAAGTGCGAACCTTTGGGAATTTATTATGGTAACAAAAAAAGTAAAAATAGAAACATTTGGTTGTCAGATGAATAAATCTGATTCTGAAAAAATGTTTGGCTTACTTGGTACAATTGGATATGAACCAACCCAATTTACTGAAGATGCAGATCTTATTTTGGTTAATACTTGTAGTATAAGAGAAAATGCTGTAAACAGACTTGTTGGTCATTTAGGAGCATTCAAAAAACTAAAACAATATAAACCAGAATTAATTATTGGTGTTGGTGGATGTGTTCCTCAACATGAAAAAGAAAATATAAGAAAAAAAGCGAGACATGTTGATATAGTTTTTGGATCTCAAAATTTTAATAAAATCCACGAAATGGTTCAAAGATTTGAAAATAAAAGAAAACCAATAGTAGAAATTTTAAAACAAGCTGATGTTTATGAAGACGACATGCCTATTTATAGAGAAAATAAATATAGTGCATGGGTAACAATTATGAATGGTTGTTCTAGATATTGTACTTTTTGCATAGTTCCTTATGTAAGAGGAAACGAAGCTAGTAGATCTGTAGAATCTATTATGACTGAAGTTGAAAATGCTGTAGCAGATGGTTATAAAGAAATTGTTTTATTGGGGCAAATAATAGATTTATATGGAAGAGATCTAAAACCAAGAATAACATTAGATGAGCTTTTATACAAAATAAGTGATGTAAAAGGACTTGAAAGAATAAGATTTTTAACTTCTCATCCAAAATATATGAGTAAAAGTATTATTGATGCAGTAGCTTCAAGAGATAATCTATGTGATTTTATTCATTTACCACTTCAATCTGGAAATAACAGAATTTTAGAATTAATGAACAGAAGAAATACTATGGAAGAGTACGATGATATTGCTCAATACATAAAACAAAAACTTCCTGATGCTTCTTTTAGTTCAGATTTTATTGTAGGATTCCCTGGAGAAACCGAAGATGAATTTTTGGATACAGTTAATGCATGTATAAAATATCAATTTGATGCTACTATGACTTCTGCATACTCTCCTAGACCTGGAACTCCAGCAGCTGAAATGGATGGACAAATACCTGAAGAAGAAAAAAGTAGAAGATTAAATCATCTTAATCGAGTTATGAAAGATATTGCAAAAAATAGAAATGTAGAAAGAATTGGTAAAACTGAATCTGTATTAGTTGAAGGCTATAATGAAAAGAAAAATAACTATTATGGAAGAACCAGAGGAAATAAAAACATTCATTTTGAAGGTGATAGTTCTTTATTAGGGCAAATAATTGACGTGAAAGTTACAGAAGCAACATCTTCTTCTTTAAGAGGTGAAGTTCTTAAAACTGCTAATTCTGTGGTATAAAAATGAAAAAAAAAGTTTTTTTTAATGGAAGTAAAGCTGTAGCAGAAGGCTCAATATATGCTGGTTGTAGATATTATTATAGTACTCCAAAACCTATAAATAATGAAATAATTGAATATATGTCCTATAGAATGCCAGAAGTAAATGGTGTTTTTGTTCAATCTGAAAATGAAAAATCTGTTATAGGAATGGTAATTGGCTCATCAGTTGCAGGACAAAGAGTAATGACATCTTCAACAACAGAAGGTATTTCTTCTATGTTAGAAGGAATAAATTATATGTCTGCAATGGAATTGCCTAGTGTTGTTATAAGTATAATGTATGGAAGAAATGGAATAATAAATTATGAACAAGGTCAATATGGATATGCCGATTTTATAAAAAGCTCTTCTCATATTAATAATAAATTCATTGTTTTTGCTCCATATTCTGC
Source organism: Cyanobacteriota bacterium (assembly GCA_038060635.1). Classification (GTDB taxonomy): domain Bacteria; phylum Cyanobacteriota; class Sericytochromatia; order UBA7694; family JACMQJ01; genus JBBTGK01. Next base: position 7,292 of record JBBTGK010000202.1, read on the forward strand.
TCAATCTGCTTATGATTTAACTATAAAAGCATCTGAATTAGCAGATAAATACAGAAACCCCGTTGTTATTTTATTAGATGTTTATTTAGCTGTAAAAGGTGAATGTATAGAGATTTTTCAAGAACTACTTCACCCTGATAGTATAGATGAAAAAGACTGGAAACTTAATGGTGCAAAAAATAGAGAACCGTTGATTTATAAAAACTTTTATGGTGAAGATCTTACTAAATATAAGGCTATCATGAAAAAAATTAAGCTTATGGAAACAGAAGAAATTTATGAAGAATTTCATACTGAAGATGCAGAAGAGTTAGTTGTTGCATTTGGTTCTTTTTCTGAAAATATAAAAGGTTATATCAATGAATTAAGAGAAAAAGGTAGGAAAATAGGGCTTTTTGTTCCTGTATCTTTATCTCCTTTTCCTAGAAATAGATTAATTGAATTAGCAGAAAAAGTAAAAAAGATTACTGTTACAGAAGTAAATACAGGTTTTATGTATTCTGACATAATAAACATCGTTAGATATAAAACAGAACTTGATTTTATTGGTGAAACAGAAGACATTGTAGGTTTTAGAGAAGTTTTAAAAGAATTTGCAAAAAGGTATGAAATATAAATGAGTTCAAAAAACACTTTCAAAGATATTGATACTGTTTACTGTGCGGGTTGTTCTTATGGTTTGATAAATAAAATCTTAGCAGAAACAATTGATAAACTAGATTTAAGAGAAAAAACTATTATGGTTACTTCCCAAGGTTGTAGTTCTTTTGTTCATGAATATTTAGATTTAGATTTTATTGAAGCTCCTTCTGGTCTTGCAACATCTGTTGCAACGGGTTTAAAAAAAGTATATCCAGAAAAAATAATAATTACTTATCAAGGAGATGGAGATTTATTATGTTCAGGAATGTCAGATCTTATTCATACTTCATCAAGAGGAGAAAAAATAACAACTTTATTGATTAATAATCTTAATATGGCAAACCTTGGTGGATATATGACACCAACTTCTTTGGTTGGACAAATAACAAAAACAACCCCTTATGGAAGATCTGTGGATAAAAATGGAAAACAAATAAAAATATCAGAAATATTAGCTAAAATGCAGGGTACAGCTTATGTTGCCAGAGTTAGTACCGATAATAATGAAAGAATAAATGATGCAAGAAAAGCTTTAGAAGACTCACTTATTTTTCAAATAGAAGGAAAAGGATTTTCTTTTGTAGAATTTTTATCTATGTGCCCTACTTTTTGGTATAAAACACCTGTAGAATCTAAAAAATGGCTTCAAGAAACGCTTTTACATCAATTCCCTGTTTCTGTAATAAAAAGGACTGTTTCAAAATGATTGTCATTAACAAAATGACTATAGAAGATATAGATATTGTTTCTAAAATAGAAAAGCTATGTTTTGGTGAAGGATGGACTCCTACTCCATTTGATAAAGAACTAAAAAGAGGTGATTGCTCTTATTTTATTGCCAGAGAAAATGATAAAATAGTAGGTTATTCTGGTACATGGCTTATTTTAGAAGAGCTTCATATAATAATTATTGCTGTTATTCCTGATTTTAGAGAAAGAAAAATAGGACAAAAATTACTTATAAACCTATTAAAAGATGGTGTTAAAAATGGTGCCAAATGGTCAACATTAGAAGTAAAATCAACTAATATTCCTGCCCAAAAAATGTATGAAAAATTTGGTTTTGCTGTAAAAGGAGTAAGAAAAAAATATTATCATCAAGATGGTCAAGATGCTTTTATTATGTGGACGGAAGAAATTGATACTCCAGAATATTCTATTTTTTTAGATTCTTTTATTTAAAGTGTTTTAAAACATAAAATCTATGTGATACCAAGTATTCCTTATGTAGTAAAATTTAGTTATAATATTCAGATTATTATTTGTTTAAAAATTTTTACATAAATGTTTGGATTAAAAAATATACTTTCTAAAACTTCTTTTGCTTCGGTAAAGCCAATGGCATCAAATTCTTTTTTAGATACCATGACTAATATAAACCAAGTCAAAAATAATGCTGTAAGAGAAAGAGATGATAAGAGATTAGAAGAATCAAACTATATTTTTTATGAAGCTAAAAATAAAATGAGTAAATGTATTTCAACTAATAATTTTGATAAAATAGAGTTAAAAGAAATATCTAATTTATTTATAAAATCTATTGAATTTAATAGAAATAATCAAGAAGCTTATGTTTTTCTTTCTAAAATATTTTATATTTTAGGTAATAATAAACTTTCAGCTAAATATCTAAAAATGGCAAAATTTATTTATAATAATAATGAAACAGATAAATTAAGTGAAGTTATTAGCAATGCTCAAATAATTACAACCAAAAATGTACCAGAACCTCTTTCTAATAATCAAAACATTGAAAACTTAAGAAAAAAACCTTTGGGTGTTTTTCCAACTTCATTACCAACTGCTAAAACAAATATTTTTAATCGTAATTTAATGAAAAAGTAAAGTGAGGTTTTTATGTCAGGAGTACGTTTAGGTGGTCACAGAGAAATACCTGAATCAAAAAAAATTGATAAGGTTGAAAATTCCGTTATTGATAAAATGGGATCAAAACAACCTATTGAAGATGTAAAAGATGAAACTAAAGTTAAAAAAATTGAGGATGTTAAACCTAAAGATTTATCATCGGTTCAAGAAATGAAAGATGATGTATTGGAAGTTTTTGATAATTCTAATATATCAAAAGATGAAATTAAAGAAAAAGCAAAAAATGTTTTTGATGTACCAGAAAATAATGTAAATACTAATAATGATTTTTCTCATATACAAGATAATGGTAGAGTAATAAATAATATATTAGATGGTGATGATAATGTTAATAATGATAAAAATATTTTATTGGAAACAGAATATACAAATAAACCAGAAAAAACAAAAATAAAAGATCTAAATCGTACTGATATTTTAGAATTGGTAAATAATTTTAATCCATCTTCTTTAGTCCCTGAATTAGATAAAACTCTTTCTAAAGATAAAATCTATTCAAGAGCAAAAGATTTGGGTAAAGAAATAACTAATAATCTAGGAAAAGATATGAAATTAGCTTTAAAATTATCAACTAATTCAGAGTTAAAAGAAGTTGTTTCAAGTTCAATTGCTATAAAAGATAAATATCATGAAACACATGAAAAAGAATTATCAAAATATACTGAAAATATGGGTAAATTAATACCTGTATTATCTGAAGCAACTAGAATAAATAATAAAACTACAAAAACACCTCAAGATAAAATATTACTTAAAGAATTAAATTCTAAAGTTTATGATATAGCAAAAAAATATTCCTTAACAACTAGCTTACCTACTAATAAAGAGTTTTTTATGGGTCTTAACTGTTTAAAACAACCTCCCTCTTTATATGATTCTCTACCTAAAAATAAACAAAAATTAGTAGATTCTATTGTAAGTGGTATGAATGAATCATTACCTGATAAAGCATCTTCAGAAAAAATTAAATTGAATGAAATTGATGTACCAGTTTCAATTTCATTAAATAATAAAACATATTCATCTCCTCAATATATAGCAAAAGGGGGATTAGGTGGTATTTTTAAATATAAAAACCCAAATGATGAAAATGATACTGTTATTGTGAAAACTTTATTAGAACCTGAAAAAAGACATGATATGGTAACTGAAATAAGAAATCATTCTCATGCAATGGGTGAAGATGAAAATAATGATAAAATTATAAATCTTAAAGGTAGTGTTAAAGGTGATAATGATGAACTATATATGATTATGGAAGAAGCAAAAATACCTGGTGATACTGCAATAGGAAAAATAGGCGAACTTAAAGAAAATAATGTGATATCTCCTAAAGTAAAAGATCTTTTAGATAAACTACTAGTTAAAGATATGCTAGATTCTATGGTATATCTACAAAAAGATAAAAATATGATTATTGGAGATGTTAAGTTCAATAATTCTCTTATTAATTCTGACGGTAAACTTGTTAGTTCGGATTTTGGAAGTGCAAAAAGAACACAAGATGGGTTTAATGATTCAAAACTTGAATCAACACAAGCTTACGCTTCACCAGAAGTAATTAGCCGTGGATTTGAAAATATAGATGATAAAAGAATTATAAATGAAAAATCTGATGTTTGGTCAGTTGGTTTAGTTATAAATAAAGTTTTTAATGGTAAAAGTAAGTTAGATGAACCTAAATTTGAAACACAAAAACTGCAAGCTATTTATGATTTTGGAAGTAACTTTGACAATAAATTAATTGATGAAGAAAAATCACCTATAGATACAATTATAAATTCTATGGCTCATCCTGATCCTTCACAAAGACCAACTTTTGAAGCGGTTCTTAAAACATCAGTTTTTGGTAATCCTGATTTAGAAAAACCTGAATTAAGAGAAATAATAAAAGAAATTAGTTCTGGTAATCCAGATCTCGAAAAAATAAGACAATTAAGTGAATCTTTAACTTAATTTATTCAAATTATCTCATTTTATATCCCTTTAATATATTTTAAAGGGATATAAGTTAAAAATTTTTTGTTATAAATCTATTAATTTCTTTTTGTTATTAAACATCATATTTTTTATATAAAAAAACACCCTTCATTTAATTAAAGAGTGATTTTATTTTAAAATTAAAAAATTAGTTTGATTTTCTTCTTGCTTCAAGTATTTTCAAGAAAGATCTTCCTCTAACTTCATCTAGTGTTATTCCTGTTGCTACTATTTCATCTTCACTTATAGCACCACAATTTACAGCTCTTAAAAAGTAATTTAACAAACCTTGACCAGTTGCAGCATCATCAAAAACATCTCCAACAAGTGTTGCTTGAGCGGCTTTTTCAATAAAATTTTTAAGACGAATAGAAGCTTGAGAAAGACCTTGTAAAAAGAAAGTATAACAAGCTGCATAACGAATTGGTAATTGAGCTGGATGCAAATCCCAACCTTGATAAAAACCATGTTTTAATGAATGTTCAGTATGATCATAAGCTAATTTCCATGCTGCATGAACAACTCTAAGATTTTCTTTTATTTCATCTTCAGTTAAAGATTCACCATCTTTTGCTCTATTTGGTCCAACAGGCATAACATTAGTAGCTCCATCTGATAACCAAACACCTGTAGAAGCTAAAGTAACTTTCATCATGTGTCTAGCAAAATCACATACTGGATGATCCATGCTTTGATATTTTGCAGTTATATCACAAGAAGCAGTATAATCATAAACACCAAAATGAGCTCCTGTACATCTTCCATTTGCTGCATTTAAAAAAGCAAGTAAATTAGATTCACCTTTTGTATTAAAAATAGATTGAGTTGTTTCTATCATTATTTCTAATTTAAGAGTATTTTCTTCTAATCCATGTTTTGCTTCTATCATTTCTAACAATTTTACTAAAGCTGTTACTTGTTCAGGTATAGTTACTTTTGGTAAAGTAATAACAAAATTATTTGGTAATTTATTATTGCTATTTTTTAATAAATTAGTAGTAAAAATATCTAATGTTCTTATACTTCTATTTTTTAATTCTTCTGTAAAAGGTTTTATTCTTATTCCAATAAAAGGAGAAATAGTATTATCTTGCATTCCTTTTGCTAA
>JBBTGK010000203.1:0-16905 GCA_038060635.1 Cyanobacteriota bacterium
ACGCTGATTTTTCAAGATTTTCAAGAGTTTATTGATAAAGGTGGAAAGCTAGGTTTACAACATGATCCATTACTATATGGAGCTTATGCTCTTAATCCTTTTCTTATACAAGTTGAATTAGTTCCAATGTTAATAATAAATCAAGGACAAGTTGCTGTAATTAAAGCTTATGTTGGTTTACCAACCCAAGATACTTCAGGTTCGGATTTTAAATATGGTTCTTTGGTTAAACCAGGTCATAGAGGTATATGGCAAGAGCCATTAAGAACAGGGAAATATGCAATTAACCCTCATTGTTACAGAGCTGAACTTGTTCCTACAGCAATATTAACTCTTAATTGGGCAGAAACAGTATCACAAGCCCATAACCTTGATAAACAACTAAAACAAATTACTGCAAAAAGTAAAGAAGGATTTATTTTTAGTATAGATTTACAAGTACAAATCCATGTTGCTGATACTAAAGCACCAAGAGTTATTTCTATGGTTGGTACAATTCAAAACTTAGTAAATGAAGTCTTACAAGCTGCTGTAGGTAACCATTTTAGAAATACTATTCAAAGTATGCCTGCAATAAGATTTATTGAAACTCGTCAGAATGTTCAAGAAGATGCACTTGAACATATAAGTAAGCATATTGAACAATATCAAGTAGAAACTAAAGGTATTTATATTCAAGATGTTGTTTTACCAGAAGGATTAGTTACAGTACTTACTGAAAGAGAAATAGCAAATCAGCAAATAGAAACATATAAACGTCAAAAAGAATCTCAAGATCAAAGAATTGATATGGAACATGCAAAAGGTACAGCTGATATGCAATCTGCACTTGCAAAATCTAAAGTTGATGTTGATATTAAAACAAACTCCGCAAATGCTCGTAAAGCTGAGGCTGAAGGTGAAGCTACATTTATTAAACAAACTGGTGCTGCTAGAGGTGCAGAAGTAGAGGCAATAGGATTGGCAAAAGCAAAAGGGTTTAAAGCTCAAGTAGAAGCTGTTGGTATGAATGCAACGGCATTTGTTAATATTGCTACAGCTCTTTCTGAAAGTAAAACCCGTTTTGTTCCTGATATCTTTGTTTCTGGCGGTAATGGTTCTGGAATTCTTGAAGGACTTGCAGCAAAATTAATGGGTGTTATTGGTAAAAATAACAATAATGAAGCAGAAGTTACACCTTCTAAAAATAATGATGTAGAAAAAAATGATATAGAAAAAGAAGAATTTGATTCTAATCAAGAAATTAAAAGTGAAAATTAAAGTGTTTGTTTAAATAATTTATGGAAGAAGTAATAGAAAAATCAATAGAATGTCCTTCATGTAAAGTTACTATAACTTATAATCCTAATTATGCTGAATGGTGCCAAGAATGCGAATGGAATTTAAAATTTGAAGATAAAATAAAATCTAAATCTAAATTTGAAGAATTTTATTTAAAAATTAGTAAAATTCAAAGTAAGTATTTATTTGAAAAAGTTATTAATGAAGATTTATTTAACCTAAAAATATCTAAACTAAGAATAATTGCTTATATAGCTTCTTTTTTTATTATAATATTGAATTTTTCTTTTCTTATAATAGGCATCTATTTACTTTTTTTAAATTGGGGTGGAATTAGTAACTATTTACTTTCATTTGTTTTTTTAGCTATATTTTGGCTTTCAAAACCTAGTCTAAGAAAAATACCTAAAGATGATTTCCTTTCTAAAGATAACTTTCCAGAATTATATAATTTAGTGAATCAAGTTTGTAATGAACTAAAAACAACAAATGTTGAAGGAATAATATTAAATGAAGATTTTAATGCTTCAATATCAGAATATGGTTTTTCAAGAAAAAAAGTTCTTAGAATTGGATTACCATTATGGAATGTTTTAAATGAAGAAGAAAAGCTTGATTTATTGGGACATGAAATATCTCATTGTACAAATAAAGATCCATCAAGAAGAATAGTTATAGGAACTGCAATCGATATATTAATTGATACAGGACATGCTATTTATCCAGATAAATTACTTTCTAATGATATTTCATCAGATACATGGGGATATATTCCAATGGAATTAGGTAAATATGTTGCAATTCCTATCAATTTATTATTAAGATTAATTTCTCATATTCTTTATTTTTTTGCACGTTCTTTATGTCAAATGATATGGGTTGATTCTCAAAGAGCTGAATATTTAGCAGATTTAAATGCAACAAAAATTATGGGAAAAAAAAGTGCAATTAGTGGCATGGAGAAGTCATTTTTGTATGAAATAATTGATTTTGAATTGAGTAAATTAGCTTTAAAAAACAATAAAGAATTAGAAAATATAGATTTTTTTACTATTTTAAATGATAAAGTTTCAAATTTACCTTTTCATGAAACAGAACGTTTAAAAAGGTTATCAAAATTTGAAAACCATAGATTAGATGCAACTCATCCACCTACAATTTATAGAATAAAAATGTTAGAAAAAAAAGGATTTGAAACAGGTAATTTTAATAAAGAAAAAGTTGATTTTGAAAAAATAAAAGAAGAAATTAGTAAAATAGAGCATAATATAAAATATAAACTAATAGACATATATAAATCAAGGCTTTTTATAAGATATTCTTATTAAATAATAAGTAAAAAGTTAAAAATAAACAGATTAAGAATATGTGGCTTTTTCTTATCACTTTTAACTTTTTACTATATAATTTGAATTTTAATATCAAAAACATATAAATAATCATTTTTTTGATATTAAAAATAATATGATTAAATGTAGTGGCGTTTTATGTAACGACCTTTTTTCATCGACAGTATGTCATATACATTTTTTTAGTGCTGAGTAGTAATAAAATATTTAAATTATTTCCTAAATTTTAAAAATAAATAATATTAATAAATATTATTTATTTTTTTTATCTTGTTGTTTACCTTATATGTTACTATTATCTCTCGTATATTTAAATTAAGGTTAAAAATGAGATTTTTTCTAGTATTTACAATAATAATATTTTCTGTATTTATAAATTCATGTAAACACACATATTCAGATTCAAATGTTTATAATTCTGAACCTGAGACAAAATTAGAACCACAACCTTTTTCTAGAAAAATAACTAAGAAAGCTTATCTTTCTATTGTACAATGTTATATTGCTAAAGATCCAATTTTTAAAAAAGAAATGCAATCACTTGTAAAGGAAGTTAACTTAATATCAGATTCTAATTGGGATAAATTATCAGAAAAATATAAAAAAGCTTTTTTAGATTTACAAGTATCAATTAATCAACAACTTGAATGTCAATAATATCTTTATAAAAATGTTAGAAAAAATAAAAGAAGAAATTAGTAAAGTAGAACATAATATAAAATATAAACTAATAGACATATATAAATCAAGGCTTTTTATAAGATATTCTTATTAAGTAATAAGTAAAAAGTTAAAAATAAACAGATTAAGAATATGTGACTTTTTCTTATCACTCATCACTTTTAACTTTTCACTATATAATTTGAATTTTAATATCAAAAACATATAAATAATTATTTTTTGATATAAAATATACTTTGATTATAATAAAAAAAATTTAAAGAAAATGAATACAAGAGAAGTTTTGGGATATTCGGTTTATCTAAAAAAAGAGTCTGATGCTGAAAAGTTTTTTAATAGCATTCCTAAATCATTTGATGTTGAATATAATAAAAAAGAAAAAGAAATAACCATTATAGGTTGCGATAAATTATATAAAGAAGACTATAACTATGTTTTTCAAAAAGGTGAAGAATTTGCAGAAATAGAACCAGTTAAAGTAGAATTTATTCAAACCTTATTTGTAAGAAATTAATTAGATATGAAAAAAAAATCAATCGTTCTTTTATCAGGCGGAATGGATTCTGCAACTTGTTTGGCAATTGCTAAAAATGAAAGTGATGAAGTTGCTACTTTACATCTTAATTATGGTCAAAGAACAGAAAAAAGAGAATTACAAGCTTATAATGATTTATCTGATTTTTATGATATAAAAAAAAGATTAGTTGTTGATATAACTCATCTTACAAAAATAGGTGGAAGTAGTTTAACTGATTATAATATTGAAGTAGAAAAATCAGACCTTGAAAGCACTGATATTCCTCAAACCTATGTACCTTTTAGAAATGCAAATATTCTTTCTATTGCTGTAAGTTGGGCAGAAGTTTTAGGATTTAACTCTCTTTATGTAGGAGCAGTAGCAGAAGATAGTGCTGGATATCCAGATTGTCGTCCAGAATTTTATCGTGCTTTTGAAAAAGTTATTGAAACTGGTACAAAACCAGAAACTATAATTAAAATAATTACTCCTCTTATTGAGTTAAATAAAGAACTTATTGTTAAAAAAGCTGATGAATTAAATGTTCCATTAAATCTGACATGGTCTTGTTATTCTAGCAATGAAAAATCTTGCGGTGTGTGTGATAGTTGTGTAAGAAGATTACGTGGTTTTGAATTGGCAAATATTAAAGATCCAATTTTATATTAATTTTTATACTAAAGGAAAATAACATGAAAGTACTTCTAGTTGGTGGAACAAAATTTATTGGGAAATATATTTCTGAAGAATTTGAAAAAAATAATGATGAAGTCTTTTTTTTGAATAGAGGTATAACATCAAAAAATGAAAATACCATAATTTGCGATATTGAAAAAATAGTTGAAAAAAAAGATTTAATTCTTTCTCATAATTTTGATATTGTAGTTCATTGTATTTGTAATACCGAAAAAAATGCGACTGATTTGGTAGAAATTTTTAAAAATACTAAGACTAAGTTGATTATTCTTAGTTCTCAAGACTGTTATCATGCTTTTCAAGAATTAGTAAGAGGTAAAAACTCATCTGATTATCCTATAGATGAAAAATCAGCTTTAACAGATATAAAATACTATTATAGTCATATTAACAGTGCTAGAGATAAATATGATAAAAATTTGATGACAAATATTTTGATTGATTCTTATAATAGAAACGAAATAAATTTAACTATTTTTAGGCTTCCCATGGTTTATGGGCCTTATGATTATCAATTTGCAGGAAGACATGGTGAAATTATAAAAAGAATAATAGATAAAAAAGAAAATTATATAATTTCAGCTAGTAAATATCATTCTATTTGGACTTTTTTATATGTTGAAAATATTGCTGATGCAATACTATTTTCAATTGATAAAGATATAACAAATGGTAAAATATATAATTTGGGTGAAACTAAAGTTAGAAGTTGGAAATTATGGATTGATTTATATTCAAAAATAGCTAATTTTGATTTAAAATGTCAAATTTTACCTGATGAAATTTTATCAGAAAAAAAAGAATTAGATAATAATGAACCATATCATGTTATTAGTTCTGCTGAATTATTTCATAAAGATACAGGATATATAGAAAAAATATCAATCGAAGAAGGTATAAAAAGAACCTTTGATTATGCAAGTAAAAATATTGATATTTTGCCTAAAATAGATTATGAAAAAGAAGAAAAATTATTAGATAAATATAATAATTTTTTGAAAAATTAAAATCTTTCGCCGATTATTTTTCCTAAAGCTTTTCCATGAGTTTGGTTTTTTATTGAAAAAACAGAACCAACTACTGGAAATATACCAGCTGATCCAATATGACTATTTGCTGCAATAACTTCAATATTTGATACAGAATAATCCCAAGCAATTACTTCTTTTCCAACTGCTTTATTCCAATTACTTTGTTCTGTTCCAACTTGACACGCTTGAAAAAAAGCTAATTTTAAGTTTTTACTAACTTTACTTGTTTCTATATCTCTATAGCCAACAAATCCTTCATCACTATCTTTTGTTTCTGAAGTTACTATGTAACCATCGCCACCATGACTTAATGTAACTACGCCAACTGCTTTTTGATCATAAAGAGCATTTTTAAAATCTGCTGTAGTCATTTTATCATCTACAATAACGGTATAACCTTTTGCTCTAAGTCTAGAAATATCATCCATAACAGCTAGTTTATTTGGAGTTCTCATAACAACTTTATTCATTGTTCCTTCTAAACCATACATAAAATAAAAATTTTGACCATTTGATTTTCCTGTAGGTTGTAAAACTTTTCTTCCTTCATTTGATTTATCAAAAGGATTTTCACTATTTACTGCTGGTGTTTTAGAGGCAACATTTATACTATCATTTTTAAGAGTATTTTTAGTATTATTTTCAACAACTTTATTTTCTGGTGAAGATGTTGCAGGTGCATTGTTTAATGTAGTTGTTGTTATTTTATTTGAAACTGATATACCTGACATAAAAAACTCCTAAATTATAAGCTTGTGATTTATATAATTATACTACTCTAATTGGAAAAATTCAATTTATAAAGTGGCATTGAATTTTTATATAATAAAAAATATAATAACCTGTAATTTTTTAATGCCTACATTTATAAAAAATATTAAAGATTTTTAGAAAAATGCTTAATTCTTCATTATTTAAATTCAAAAATATGTAAAAATATAAGCTGTAATCAAATTGAAAGAATAGCTAAATTATTATGAATGAAACAGAAAAAGAGCTTTTTGAGAAAAGAAATCAAAATAAATTAAATAAAAAAGACTCAACTAAAGCTTGGCGTGGATATAAAGTTATAAGATGTGAAGAATGTCAATTACCTGAAATAACCTGTATTTGCGGAAGAGAACCTGAAATAATATCCAATGTTACTTTTTGTATTATTATGAATGAAAGAGAGCCTAAAAAACCAACTAATACAGGACGATTGATTGAAGATACAATGAAAAAAACTAAAGTTTTTATTTGGAGTAGAGTAAATGAAAATAAAGAACTAATTGATTTAATAAATAATGATTTGTATGATCCTTATGTAATTTTTCCTGATGATACAGAAGAATTAAAGAGTAAAGTAGTTGATTTTCAAAAAAAAGAAAAAAAAGAACCTCTTTTCATAATTTTAGATGGAACTTGGAAACAAGCAAGACGTATTTTTAATAAAAGTGAATATTTAAAAAAATTACCAATCTTATCTATAAAAATAGATAAAACCTCTGAATACCAATTAAGAAGGGCTTCTGACGCACATCATTTATGCACTGTTGAAGTAGGAATAGAATTATTAAAAATAGCTGGTGAAAGTAAGCAAAGTGAACAATTATATGATTATTTTTGTACTTTTATAAAACATTATTTGGCAGGAAGATCTAACCATAAAATCGAAAAAAAAGAACTTAGCTAAAATTAAATAATAGTTTTTTGAGTAAAAATTCTTCAAACAAAATTTTAATTATGTTAGAATTAATATGTTTTAAAATAATTTATGTTTTTAAGGAAAAAATTTGGAAAATTTCATATTAGTAAAACCAAGCATATTGAGTATGAAAAAAATCCCGTTTGTTAATAAATTTATTGCAAAAGAATATGGGATTCCAGATTATCATGACTCAATTGCCTTAATCACCTCGAATTCAAAACATTCTCTTTTTGTTTCTCTTGATAAGGCAACAAAAGACTCAGATGTTACGGTAATATTTAAGACAGGTCTTTATGGCGGTTTTAGATATGCCTCAGGTCCTATTTCAGGTGAAGTTTTGGCGGTTATTTCTGGGGAAAATCCAATTGTTGTAGATAATGGACTTAAAGCAACTACAGATTATATGGAAGAAAAAGCCTTTTTTTATTCTCATGGAAATTCTTTTACTTTTTTTGCTCATGTAATAGGCAGTATTGGGAGACTATTATCAGAAGCATCTGATTTAGAAGAAGGTGAATCATTAGCGTATCTTTTTGCACCACCATTAGAAGCAACAATTGCATTGGATTATGCTTTAAAAAACTCTGACACGTCTTTAGTAAAGTTTTTTAAGCCACCAACCAATATAAATTTTTCAGGTGCTTATTTATCTGGTTCTCTTTCTGAATGTGAAGCTGCTAAAGATGCTTTTATAGATTCTATAAAAGATATTATTAAAAACCCAATTGATCAAATATGAATTATTTTTTATGTGTAATTAGTTATTAGGTTGTAAATAATGTTACTTCAAGAAATATCTGATATAGAAGGTTTTTTAAAATCATTAAAAAGTGATTTAAAAGTTCAAATTACATCAAATGTAAATTTTTTGGTTATAAATTATTTAAGTCAACAAAAAAACTTAGACCCTTATTCTTTTATTGATAAATTTGCTAGTATTTTATCTTCAGAAAATAATAAAAAATTAGATAATGAGATAGATTCAATTTTATCTTCTTATTCAATACAAGACAATGATAAAAATATTGATCAAAAATTAGATAGTTTAGACCAAAAATTAAGATTAGATATTTCTAAAGCAATAAGAGAAGAAGTATCACCTGACGATTCTCTTTCATCAGAAAATAATCTTATAGAAAAAATGAAAGGACAAGCAGCTAATTTATTAAATAAAATAAATGAAAATAAGGAAGAAGTAATTGAAATAAATGAAAATAAATCTCAAAAAACAAAATTAGAGGAATATGAAACATTAGGCTTTGATTTTCCTTCTGTAGTTGAAGGACTTAAATATATAAAAGCAGAATTAACTGAAAAAACAAAAGAAGAACTTTTAAAATTTGGATTTGATCCCAAAATATATTCTGCATTAAGAACTTTTTACCATGAAGAATCTTTATACAGTCTATATAAAGCCCATTTTCCTAATATTTCAATGATAGATTTTGTAAGAAATAAAATACTAAGTTTAGAAAAAAATGAATATTTAACATTTGTGAAAAAAGATGATTTTCCTTCAGATAAAATTTTTAGGCTAAAAATGGGAGAGTTTCTACTTACTATGGGAAAAGTAAGCAAAGAAAAACTTAATGTAGCGGTAGATATACAGAACAAAGAGTATAGTGAAATTAAAACAAATGTTTTATATGATCTTGCAGAAGTTGAAAATACTCCTAAAAAAAGACTTTTAGGTGATATAATTGTTGATTTGAACTACATAACTAAGGATGAATTAGAATCAACATTAGAAATTCAAAAATGGTATAATAATTTATTCAGTTAAAATTTAAATATTATGAAAATAAAAGAACTATTAGAATCAAAAAATACTTGGAAGCAATTTAGTGAAGATATTAAGCAAGAAGTTTTTTCAAAAATAAACTATGCAATAATAGATTTATTAGATACTCAGGAAGATATAGATATTTCTGCTTTTATACAAAAATTAGCTAATTTATTATCTGAAGATAATCAAAAAAACCTTGTTAGTACAATCAATTTTTTAATTATTAATGATAAAATAAAAAATAATTTAGAAAATGTTGAAAAAATAAGAGATTCTATTATTAGTAATGAATTAAACTCAAAAATTAGCGAACAAATATCAAGTAGTATAAAAGCTCAGGTTAATGAAGAAGTAAAAGAAAAATTTCAACAAGCGATTACAAATCAAATATCAGAAGCTGTTTCAAATAATATTGCGTCTAATATTTCAGATATTCAAATGTCGAATGCTATAAAAAATAATATCGCAATGAATAATCAAAATACAGTTAATCCTGAAGATGAATATTTAATAGATGAAGATGGTGGTAGTGCATTAGGAATTGTTTTGGGAAGAACAACTAAAACAGAAGTTCTTATGATAATGAGAAAATATAGTACTAAATTTAATAACACAGCAACACTTAATATAGGAAAACAAATTACTTATGATGACGTATCAGTTACTTTTATTTTTAATGACCAAAAAATAGTTAAAGGCATTACTTTTGGTAAGCTTTATAAAGGTAAAACAAGTAAAGGTGTGAAAACAGGTGATAAAATGGATAAAGCTATAGAATCTTATGGTCAACCTCAGTATAAAACACCATATAGTTGTGTATGGCAAGAAATGGCTGTTTTTTGTGACCAACCTAATGTAATAAGTTCTATAAGACTACAGATATGATTCGTTTAAAGCTTTATAATATGAATAATTTATGCTTTTAAGACCTTTTTTAGTAACAATAGTATCATTTTTAATAACAGTTACTCTTCTTGATTATATAAAAGATAAAAATATATTAAATCAAGATAAATCACTAAAAATTAGTAAATATTCAAATTCAAAAAATAAATACCTAAAAGATATTAGTTTTAATAGCAAAAAAGAACTTAATCGTATTTTTAAAACTAATAAAATTCAAAATATTTTATCTCTAAGTTTTTCAAATGATGATTTTATACAAGATTATAAGATAAATGAAACTAAAGATAAGTTATTTTTGTTAGTATCAAGAAATAATACATATAAGCTTGAAATGATTGATATAATAAAAAAAAATACTACAAATATTTTAAAAAAAACTTTTCCTAAAGAAAATGTATCTTGGGAAGAATGGTTTTATAGAAATAATCATTTTAAAGATTTTAAAGAAATAGAAGATAAATTAAGTGTTTATTTTTTTAAAATGAAAGAAGAAGTTTTTTTTATTGATAAAAATAGCGGAAAAATACTAAAATCTATAACTAATTATGAAAAAGAGAGTATTAAATTCAGTAATGATTATAAAAAGGTTTTTTATTTAAGAAAAGATGCTAAAAACCTTACAGTTAAATTTTATTGTTTAGATCTTGTTTCTTTTGAAGAAAAAACTATTTTTAGTAAAAAATTTGATACTAAATTATTAATTAAAGACCCTAATTTAGAATATTTTTTTAAAGAAGATTTTCATTTTCGTATGAGTAATATTAAACTTTTTGAAAATATTGAAAAAAATGAAATATTTATTTTTGCCTTAGATGAATTAAAAATAATTGATAATAAAACTTTTAATATAAAAAAAAGCATTTTACTTAAAAATACTAAAACCAATAAAGATTTATTTTCTGTAAAAGTAATAGATATTGATAATAAAAATAATAGAGTTTTAATTGGACGACAAGGTTATGATATTGATATTTTAGAATTAAATTCATCATTAAAATACACTTTTTATGAAGATAAAGATTTTAGATTTAATTTGGGAAATGTTAAAGTAGAATTTAGCAAAGATTCAAAATATGTTCTTCAAGTTGGAGATGATGATAACACCGATCTTTTTGACTTTAAAACTAAAAAAATATTAGACTCTTTTACCACTTGGTATGGATACTCAGAAATAAGTAAAGATTCAAAAACAATAATTTATTCTGGTAATATTTATGATGATAAAGAAAAATGTAATAGAGATATAGCATTTTGTACTGTTTATTATGATATAAAAACTAAAAAAAAGAAAATAATAACAAAAATAGTTAAAAAAAATGATGGAATAATTAAATTGAGAAATAATAAAGGCATTTTTACTAAAACAATAGGTAATAAAAGTTATAAAACCACTGATACTTTTATAAATTATGATATTGTGAATTTTTTTATAAAAGATAGAGAAAAAACTTATCCAATTTTTATAAATAAAAAGACTAACTCAATAATGACAAATAATGCTTTATATAGTCCAGACATACCAACTTCAGAAGCAATTAACGTTTCTAAAACAGGAAAATATTTTTTTGTATTATATAAAGATATAGATTTATCAAATAATTCAGTAAAAACAAATTTTGATTTTTTTTCTGTTCATTAGATAAAAAATTGGTAAAACAAACTACATATTTTATAATTTATTTACTAAAAGAATCCCCTGGATTTTTATTATTTTTTATTTCATCAATATTTAGAACGCCATCTTTATCACTATCTAAATTATTTAATTTTATAAAAGCCTCATTTATATCTTTATTTATCTTTAAAGACTCTTTAAAATCTTTTCCATAAAAGTTTAATTTAGTTCCTATATGGCACATTTCACATTTAAAAGAATTTATTTCATATAACTCTTTAGCTTGATCTAGAAAAGGTGAGTAAGAAAAAGCAGGAAAACTCATAATAAGAGAAAAAACTATTAAGGAAAGACTTGTTTTTAGTATTTTATTCAACTTTATTTTACCAAACAAAAGATTCAAATTTGTCACTTAAGGTATAAATTATTTGCTCACCAATTGAAGGTAAGTCTGTATTTTTTACTCTATACCATTTATCTTGTAATAATTCTAATGCTTTTTGGTATAAACTAATTGCATTATCAATTTCTCCAATTTTTTCATAATAAGTACCTAAATAATACATAACATCTGGATAATCAGGTTTTATTTCTAAAACTTTATCACAGAAAGCTTTTAATGCATCAAAATTTTCAGTTTTATCAGCCAAAAATTTAACTATACCCATTAATAAATATAAATAGAAACTATCTTTTTTATTTGGAAATTTTTGTTTATATAAGCCAAGAGCTTTATAATGATCTTCAAGGGCTTTTTTCTTTTCTCCATGAATAGAATAATTTATTGCTGAAAAATGATAATAATAATAATTATCATCAGTATCAGGATTATTTAAAATCGCATTATTAAGAATTTTTCTATAAAGAAGTTCCTCTTCCAAAAATTCTTCTTCAGATCTTTGACTTGATTCTGTTTTTATTTCCATAGAAAAACAGTAAACTTTTTTTAGTTCTCTTTCTGGATGGTATATTTCTTCATGGATAGGTCGTTTAAACTTTATTCCTAGTTTATTTCTAAATAAAGATGGTCTGTAATAAAATATCAATTGACTACCCATTTTTTCTGTATCTATATTACTAAAGCAATATAATGAGTAAGGATCTTCATTTACTTGGTAATAAAGATAAGATAAAATATTTTCTTCAGTTTCTTTTGATAAATATTGATTTGGATCGATAAAAAGAATCCAATCTCCTTTTGCCTTTTCTATACAATAATTTTTTGCGTCAGAGTAATTATTATTAAATTCATAGTCAAGGATATTTGTATATTCTGAAACTATTTCTTTTGTATTGTCAGTTGAACCGCAATCTATTACTAATATTTCAAAAGAAAATTTTTGAACACTTTCTAAACATTCTTTTATTTTTTTTCCATCATTTTTAGTTAAAATACAAGTAGTTATTTTTGGATGTTTAAGTTTAGAATCAACTTCTACTATTTTATTACTAAAAAGAGTTTTATCGTCTTCTTTTACAAAAGGCAATTCCATTGCATTTCTCAATATTTTTATAAAAGCAGATGCATAATTATAACTATCTCTTCTATCACCAGCATGTAATAATAATTTTGCTTTTTCTTCATCAGATGTTACTTGAGCAACAGTTATATACAATTCGGCAGATCTTTTTAGATTACCATGTAAAAGATAATCTTTCATTACCCTATATGTTATTTCTGGGTCATCTTTAAACATTGCGAAGGCTCTTTTTATATAGTAAGAACTTTTCTCATAGTTTTCTATTCGTTCGCAACAATAACTAAGATTAACAATTATATCTCTGATAATTTTTTTGTCAGAAAAAAAGTCTTTATATTCTTCATTTTCCATTTCTGTACTTATAAAGTTATAAGCTTTTTCATATACTTGAAATGCCTGATAGTATTGCTCTTTATCTTGCAATTCTTCAGCATAGTATTTTAATGATTCAAGACTAACAGGCAAAATTAAACTCCTTTAAAAATGCCAAACGTAATATATTTCTTTGTGTAAAGAACATATTAAATTTTCCCTAAAAACAATATAAGTATTATAAACTAAAAAAGGATTTTTGAATGTGATCTAATAAAAAATAATAAAAAAAATTTTAATCTTTCTTTTTTTGATCTTGTAATTTATTTAGCCTAGTAATAAAAATATCAGGTTTCTCAAATCCAGTCATTGTTAGTTCTTCTATAGGTTTACCATTGCTATCTAAAAATAAAACAAATGGTAATCCAACAATACCATATTTTTCAAATAATTTACTGATGGCTTCATTTTCTTTTGTAGCATCTATTTTTACTAATACTAATTTTTCCAATTCTGAAATAACTTTAGGGTCTGTATAAGTAAATTTTTCTAATTCTATACAAGAAGCACACCAATCGGCATAAAAATCGATCATTATAAATTTGCTTTCTTTTTTTGCTTTTTCCAAACCTAAAGTTTCTGAATCTAACCAAACTAATTTACTTTTATTATTTTCATTAGTTATTGACGTATTATTATTCATTATAAAATTAGAACCTAATAAATTTTGAGAAGCCAATGAATTTATAAAAAGAAATAAACCTAGTGTTAAAGAAGTAATACCTAATGATTTAGAAAACCTACTAGTATTTGTACTTTTTTCATCTAGTTTATCTGTAGCACCCGAAAAAACACCAGTAAAAATAAAAAATATCCCTAATAAGAGATTAAAAATATAATCTAACATTAATGGTTTTATATAATAAAAAGAAACTAACATTAATGAAAAACCCATTATTTTTTTTACGGTATTTAACCATTCGCCACTTTTGGGTAAGTTTGTTAAAAGATTTGAAAAAGTACCTAATATAATTAATAAAACACCCATTCCCATTGCAAAAGAAAAAAGCATCCAAAAACCTAAAAAAACATTTTTTGTTTGACCAATATATGTAAGCAAAGCTACGATTACAGGGCCAACACAAGGAGTAGCAATTAAACCAGAAATCATTCCCATAAAAGCAACGCCAAGATAATTTGTTTTATCTTGTTTACCATAAATTTTATTTAACTTCGTTTGTAATGATGATGGAACTTGAACATAAAATAGATCAAACATACTTAGTCCCATAAGAAAGAAAATTAAAGCAATAGAAGAAACAATTATGGGATTTTGTAAAGTAGAGCCAAAAATATTTCCAGTTAAGGCAGCGAAAACACCTAAAAAAGAATATGTTAGAGCAATACCTAAAACATAAGTTAGTGAAAGAGTAAAAGCTTGTAATTTATTTTTGGTATTTTTAGCCCCAATTATCCCTATTGTTATGGGAAGCATAGGAAAAATACAAGGTGTAAGACTTGCTAACAAACCACCTAAAAAAGATAGAAAAAAAGCTAATGGTAAGTTAGATGATACTAACAAACCTATATTAGTTACATCAAGATTCATTTTTTTATATCAAGTGATAATAATAATTCTTTTTTTTGTGGTAAAAAACAAATTCCTCTTTTTAAAGAACAACCTTGATAACCAACTTTTACTTTTATTTCATTTTTTCCTAACTTAGCATTATCAAGTTGTATTGGTACTTTTATAGAAAAATCTTTTGAATATATTTCTTTATCATGATTAGAAAATTTATCAAATTTCTTTTCAGCTTTAGGATAAATTGGTGTACTGTTTTTTATATTAGAATTAGCATCAAAAGAAACATTTAAAGATTCCTTATAAATATAACTTTGTTCTTCTAATTTAAAATTTATAGTTATTTCTGATTTATCTTTTTGTTTTAAGCTTTTATCTTTTATTGTTATTGATGGGGTAAAAGGTATAGTTACCTTTCCTTTTGTAAAAGTTACTTCAGAAAAAGATGGTAAAGTAAAAAAAACGCCCACTGATAAGAATAGAGAAAATATTTTTAAGCTATTTTTTAATTTCATAAAACTCTTTATATATAATTAATATATTGCAATAGTAATTTTAGCCTAAAATTTATTTTTAAGACTATTAATATTAATAACTATTTAGGAATAGGAATTACATAACTATTATTTTACCAAGCTTTTTAGAACCTTAAAATCATCTAATTAAAAATTTAAAAATCATCGGAACAATATATAAACTAGATATTATTGACATTGATAATCCGCCCATTATTGATATTGCCATATTTTGAATTATTTCTGTTCCTGCACCTATTGCAAATGCTATTGGAAGAAGAGCAAAAATATTTGAAACCATTGTCATAATTATGGCTCTAAAACGTTCTCTTACAGCATGAATAATTCTTAGTGACTTATCTTCAATATTTTCGGTATTTTTTATAAAATCATGAAAAATCAAGATATTATTATTTATTACAATACTAAGAACTATCAACATTCCCATAAAACCTGTTATATCTAATGGCTTTTTTGTTAAAATTAAAGCTGAAAAAACACCAAAAAGAGTAATTATTAATCCAATCATAATAGATAAGGTTATTTTTATATTATTAAAAACTAAAAGTAGCGATATAAATATGATTAATATTGCAAGTGCAATTACATATATCATTTCTTCAAAAGATTTTTGTTGTTCTTTATAAAAACCAGCAACTTCAGGAACTATATCTGACGGTAGTTTTAATTTTTCTATTTCATCTTTTACTTTTGAAACTGCAAAAGACATATTATCACCTTTAAATCTTAAAGTAATAAAAGATATAGGAGATAGATTATAATGATTTATTTCTGGAACATTATCAGAAAAAGTTAACTCAGCTATATAATTTATTGGTATAAACGATTGAGATTTTGGTGAATATATTTTTAAATCTTTTTTTAGATATTCAATTAAACTATCTTTAGGGCTATTCATAATAACTCTTAAACCAATAGTTTTTTCACCTTTTATTATATTACCAACTAATTCTCCAAAATAAAGCGAATTTATTTGTTTTGATAAAGCATTTATATCTATACCATATAAAATCTCTGCATCATTTTTTAATTTTACATTTATGCTAGGTGATGTATAACTAGTTTTTAAATTAACTTCTTCTAAAACATCAACTTTTTTTAATTTATTTGCTAGTTTTTCACCCCATTCTATAAGATGGTCAGGATCACTTCCAAATAATATTACTGATATAGGAGTCTCTTCACCTAAAATATCTGCCAATCTATCTTCTAATACTTGAGGTAAATCAAATTCTTCAAAATTTGCAAATTTACTTTGAACTCTTTCTCTTATTTCGTCTTTTATTTCATCAGCAGATTTTTTTCTATCATTTTTATAAACAACTAAAAAATCGCCTACATTTGCTTGACGAGAAACAGAACCAAGTGAAGCCACTACTCTTAAAGTCCAATTTTTAACCTCATCAACGGAGGCAAGCACGGTGCAGGCAATCTAGATT